>JAPVWE010000036.1 GCA_028572035.1 Desulfobacteraceae bacterium
AGTGCTATACGCTTTAAGGGGAGTCATGTTGACATTGACAACGTTAACGATCCTATCCAGTTTCCCTACCTTGTCAAAAAATGTAGCAACATTGTGATAGCTTCCCCGCACCTCCATGCTTACCGGTATTTCTACATAAAATTCTTTTGAAACCTGCTTTTCCGGACTGAACAGAAGGAATTCTAAATCAGAGTCATTTCCAAGCTTGGTAATACTCTTTAATAGCTTAGGGATTTCACTGGTGGTAGGCAAGAGCGCGAGGGCTGATTTTAAGTCGCCTTCCACCATGGTAAAATCTGCTTCAAGTTTTTCGAAATTCTTGGCCCTGACCCTGGCAAGCCTGATTTCCCTGTCTAATCTATCCTTTTCGGATTTTATTTTAGTTATTTCACCTGTTTTTGGGAGGTATATAAGATAGATAAATAGGCCCAAAAGGAGAACAACGGTCCCTGCAAAGATAAGGACCCTGTGTACCATCTTCAGTTTGGATACCTTATCAAAATACACATTAAGATCGATTGCCATGGCCCTTATTTTTTTCCTTTTTACCTTTTCTTCTTTGTTTCCGGGGGTGGTTTTTCTTTAAAGGCATAGGTCTTACAACTTAGTTCGAAATCTTTGAGACTTAGCTTTAACTCCTTCACCCTCTTTTGTTTCGTTCTGACTAATTGAACGGATTCTAGGCTCACTGTGCTTTCCAATCTATTCATAAAATCCGCAACTGTTTCGTTATCCATTGCTGTTCCTACTAAGGTAAGAGTCCCCCCTTGTTCTTTAAGGGTGGTGAGCCATAGCTTATCTCTTGGTACACTCGTGGCTATATCATCTAAGAGCTTAACCGGCCCGGTTTTGTCTTTTTCTAACCCTTTTATGGTCTTTAATTTAACCTCAACCTCAGCGATAGTTTTCTTCAGCTTACCTATCTTGATGTTGATATCTTTAAAGGAGGCCAGTTCTTTCTCTTTAGCATTCTGGTCTCCTTGTAAGGATTTTACCTTGCCGTTGAGATCGAGAAAGTAGTAACTCATTACCGCGATGAGGAATATGACAGAAAGCAGGTAAATAGTTACCTGTCGCCGTATATTCTCTTTTATCCTGGCAGCCCTGAAAGGGAAGAGGTTAATCCTAATCATCTATCACCTATGCTCCGCAATGCAAGACCAATTGAGATGACAGCCATAGGGGCGGTGTAATTTAAGTATCCCGTATCGAATAATTTTTCCTTTATCTCCAGATTAGCAAAGGGATTGAGTATCTCTATCTTTAGACCTGTTTCCAGACCGAGATATTTAATCAATCCCGGAATCAAGCATGAACCTCCGCTAACTAAGATATTTTCAACTTCTATATCTCCAAAGGTAGTTGCTACAAACTCAAGGGCCCTCTTTATCTCCTGAGTCCACTTTGTAACTGTTGACGAAAATATCTCCTCAAATATAGGCCTCTGGCTTGTTTCTATTGGTTTGCCCCCCAATTTTATGTTTTCTGCTTGCTCATAAGAGATATTCAATTTGTTTTGTATCTCACTGGTGATTTGGGAGCCACCGTAGGATGAGTCTCTGGTAAAAATGGAGGTACCATCTCTAATAACGTTTATAGTTAGCTGTTGAGCACCGATATGTACCAGGGCATGGCAGCCAGATTGCTCATGATCGCTGATTTCGAGGGCATTTTGCAGGGCGAAGGCATCTATATCTAAAACAATGGGATTAAGCTCTGTTAGGTGAAAAAGGCTTATATATTCTTCAACTATATCTTTTTTTGCAGCCACCAGGAGAACATCCATTAACTCTTCCTTTTCCTCTTCTTCTGTCTCTTCTTTCTGCGAAGGGAGGATCTGAAAATCCAGATTTACGTCATTGATGTCAAAAGGAATGTATTGTTCCGCTTCACCCTGTATACTTCCTTCTAAGTCTTCCTCTCCCTTTTGGGGGATTGTGATCTTTTTGACAATAACCGAATAACCAGAGATAGATGTGGCTACATTTTTATTCTTAATTCTCAGATTTTTAAAGAGGTTCTTCAGGGCGGCAGAGACTATTTGCATTTCCTTTATAGAGCCTTCCACTATAGCATCGTGGGGGAGCCCTATCATGCCGAAATTCTTTAGGATCATTCCCTTATTACTATCCTCAATCTCGGCAACCTTGATAGAGTGGGATCCAATATCAATCCCAACTACTTGATTCTTTTTGGGTATAGGCATTTTAGAGTTAGTTCCTCGAAGATTTATTAGTCACCAGAAAAGATCCTACCTTTTTCGCTTAGATTGTAGCCGAGGGCAAGAATAATCTTTCTTTTTGTCTCCATCCTACAGTCTTTACCCCTTTCAATCCTGTCGATTGTTAGCGGGGACACACCAGCTTTTCTGGCCAGTTCTGCTTTACTCAGCAAAAGCTCTTCTCTTAACTTCTTTACCGCATTTTGGCCCACCATCCATTCCTCCAAGAATTAAATAATCAATTAAGAAATAAGACAAATTTCCTATATTAGTACATATATAGATTAATTTGTCAAGTATTTTTAATAAATTAGATAAAATTACCACAATTTATAGATATATAGTGGTAATTTTTATTAGCAACACAATATATGGTAAAATGTCAGAAAAAATTTTCATAAAGTGCCTGAGAATAATTTTGATTATTCCATAAAATTGCTGTATTGAAAAATTGCTTTACAAGAAAGCTAATATTACATTACATTTTATGGACAAGTTAAATTGGACGCAGATTTTCGCAGATACACGCAGATATTAATAATCGTAAGCGTTCACGGGTTCAGAGGTTCAGGGTTCAAGGTTAACCTCAAACCCGCCTGCCATCCGTCGGGCGGGTCTGAACCGTTATTTCATGAGCGCTGCCATGCGTGGTTTCATCAAGTACTTGCTGGCCTACGAGCATGGTCAACAAAAGAAAGGTAACTCTGAACGGTGAACCCTGAACCTGTGAACGCCTACAAGCAAATCAACAACAGGCTAAGGACAACTATCAATCGACACCAAAACAGTGATACAAGAAAGGATATCTACTTGGCTAAAGAGAATAATAAAGGAAGACAATCCAGAGAGATACGCAAAAAGAGCCTTCTGAGGGAGTATTTAGAGGCAGGTATAATAGCTGTTCTTCTGGCTCTCTTCATCAGGGCATTTGTAATCCAGGCCTACAAGATTCCTTCAGGATCTATGGTGCCAACACTTCTTGTCGGTGATCATATCTTGGTGAATAAGTTCATTTATGGTATAAAGGCACCGTTTATTAATAAGACTATTATACCTCTCGGTAAACCAAAAAGAGGAGACATTATTGTCTTTATCTATCCGGTAGACAGGAAAAAGGACTATATAAAAAGGGTAATAGGTCTTCCTGGAGAACAGATTGAGATTAGAAACAAAAAGATCTTTATTAACGGAGAACTACTTGATCGCCCATTTGGTGTATATGGTAATGGTTTGAGAAAAAACAACAACTCAGGCTCTATTATTGTCCCTGACAACGGTCTCTTTGTCATGGGAGACAATAGAGATCATAGCTATGATAGCCGATACTGGGGTTGTGTCCCTCTGGAGTTGGTCAAGGGTAAGGCTATGATTATTTACTGGTCCTGGCCTCACTGGAGGAGGTTTGGACATTTGATCAGGTGAGATTAGGATCAGATATTTGTAACTATTCAGCCACTAAGACACGAAGGCACCAATTCCAATTTTCAATTGTCAATTTTCAATTGTTTGCGTCTTGGTGACTACGTGAACAGTTGCGGGTATTTTTGCTATGAGGTATATTAATAAAATAGTTGGCAGTCGGTCAATAAACAAGATGGAGGTTACCTCTGTCCTGGAAGAGAGCCTAAAGGAAAATGACATATTTAACAGGAACTCCTTTGATAAGCTCTTGAAACTCGGGTTCAAGGATGATGAGGCCCTAACTCTGTTGGCCAGCCATAAGTCTCTGATAAAGTACGGTTATAGGCTGTCCCTTGATACCCTTAGACATATCCTGAGCTTATCTCAAGAACAGAGCACATCATCTCCTGTAAAGGGTTTAATTAGGTCCCCCTTCCTCCTTGCCAAGACGGGTTGGATATACGAGCATGCTCCCTCCTTTGTTTTTTACAACAAATACAGGCAAGAAGAGCTCGATTCCCATATCGTCAAGTTTGCTGAGAGTTACCAATCCCTTTTTTTGGCCAATCGGGCACCCTCGGATCTTCAGAAAAAATTGACCAACCCCAGGCGTGTTCTGGCGCCTTCCTTTTGGGAAAAAGAGATCTGGGATCCTGTTGAAATGGTAATCTGGGCCGCAAGAAACAACCTGGAAGGACTGGAGTTAGATGTTGATTTTCATCCCTTTAATTACGCTAAACTGCTCCCGGAAGAGTTTAGCGAGGAGAAGAGGCAAGAGGTAAGAAATGCTGCCTCACTCTTTGGAATAAAGATAGACATCCATTCTCCTATTGTCGGACCCTATTCACCTGTCCCCAATCCTGACAATGGTGAACCACTCTTCTATAATCCTTTGGAATGTCCGGAGTCCCAGCGAGAGACTATCTTCCTGGCAAGAGACATAGGTGCAGGATCGGTTGTTGTTCACCTTATTGATCTATCAGGAATAAAGGAGATGGCAAATCTAATTATGACTGCGGCTGGAAGTCCTGTTCGGGTAACAATAGAGAATTACTGCGAGACAAAAGCAAGGCAAGATGCAGATACGTTTGTTTCCGTGCTTGATGAGATGTGCAACCGTTTGCCAAAAGAGGTTATCAGGGAAAACTTTGGGGTGACCCTGGATGTTGGACACCTGAATATAGAGGGGGAGGATCCTTTGGTAGCGGCAGGGAGAATTGGCAGATGGTGCAAAGACAAAGGGGTATTCTTGAGAATGCATGCAACAGATAATTATGGCAAATTGCTATTTTCTGCCCCCTATTACAGTGCAGATGTCCACGGAAATGTCTCTGGCAAGGGGATAAACAATTCTTTAATAATAAAACTTCTACGATACATGGGCCTTACTTTTGATGTGCTGGCAGAGCAGATACAACCACTGACACCTGACGATATAGCCCTTATAGATCAGGCACAGAGGTTCCCTATAAAGGAGTCATACGATACCATTGTAGAAAAGGGAAAGAAGAGACTGTCGGCTATAAAGATAGACACCATTATTGATCTAAATGCGGCAAAGGAGGAGGCCTATCAATTCCTGGCTGGTTTAGAGGATATAGATTCTCTCAGGGAATACCTCCTATATAGAAAGATCCAGACTAAGAAATATCTTTCGGTGGATGAGGCCAGAAGATCCTCTCTTGAATTTATGAAAATGCCCCAGTCTTTCAAAGATGAGCTGATGGAGTATATAGATGACCTTTTAGCCCCGGTTCAGAGAGAAACAGGTCTGAGAGAGAGAAGTAAGATGGATTTGATTTATCAGAATATCAGTGGGGCATTATTCGGAAGGGTGAATCAGGAAAATCTCAATCAGATATTTTACAGAACCAAGACCTTTAACCGGGGTGATATCATCTTCGAGCAAAACAGCGAGGGGACAGAGATCTATTACATTAAAGAAGGGGAGGTGACAGCGAGTATTGATGGTATAAATCTGGCCACATTGGGTGCAGGTGACATCTTTGGTGAGATGAGTCTATTTTACAATATAAAAAGGACGACCACCATAGAGGTCAGTAAGGATAATACCAAGGTTGGTATCTTGCCGAGGGAAGAGTTTGAAGATATCCTGGTGAATAACAGGGGGTATGCATATGATTTGATCTACCGGCTGTTTAACATTCTCCCCCACAGGCTTAGAAACTTGAATGAGAAATACAAGATGGCGATTATAACCTTGAGGCATCTCTTGGAAAGTGATTTACAAGGGGTTAAAATGCTTGAAGATATCATCTCTGAGTCCCAATTTGTGAAAACAGCTCTCCCTAACCTCTCTTTGGATGAAATAGAGAGCTTGTTTGAAGAGAAGAGGACCTTTGGCCCGGATGAAGAGATTTTTGCCGAGGGAGATACAGGCAATGGGGTGTATGTTATCTTGGACGGAAAGGTCCGGGTAATAACCTTTACCAGCGATTTCAAGGAAATTGTCCTGGGAGAGCTGGAGGCAGGCCAGATCTTTGGTGAGATGGCCTTAATCGATAATAACCCCAGATCGACCAGTGTTATTCCTTTTACACCCTGTGAGGTGGCCTTTATGTCCAAGAAGAAATTTGAACATCTTATTCAGGTAAAATCTGATCTGGCATATCGTTTTATGTCATCTGTGTGTCTATCTCTCTTTAGGCACGTACTCAGGCTCAATACCTTCTATCTAAAAGTAAAGAAGGAGTTTCAATAGCGTAGGGTTCAGAGGTTCTGGGTTCAAAGGTTCAGGGTTGCTTTTCTTTTGTTAACCTTCACTAACCCTAAACCCTGAACCTTCAAATACAATGTGTATGATCATGCCGGACGCACCTTTACCCTGTTAGGGGACTCTGACAGGGCGCGCTGCCATTCGAGGTTTCCTCCCGCCATACGTCTGGCGGGCTAGCCTACCAGCAAGGTCAACGAAAGGAAGGTAACCCTGAACGGTGAACTTTGAACCTGTGAACGCCTACCTACAATGGTATGCCCTTCATGCAAGGAGCCGGCACGAGAATGTTGTCTTTGATCAACTGAGGAAAAAATCAATCGAGGCCTTTCTCCCCAAGATACAGGTTATGAGCCGGCGAAAAGACCGGAGGAAAAGGATATTGGTGCCCCTCTTGCCAGGCTATGTGTTTGTACATACAGATCTGAATCCACATCATTACTGGGATATAATCAGAACCTATGGTGTTGTGAGGATGATTGGTGTCAAAGGAAAACCTGTTCCGGTCAAAGAGGAAGAGATAACATCTCTCCAGGTATTAGATGGCACTGACAGGACTGTCAGGAATCAGGCCTATATGAAAAGCGGTGACAGGATTATGATTATGGAGGGGCCTCTAAAAGGACTGAGCGGGTTTTATCTCAGGCATAAGGGCAAATCTGACAAGGTGGTCGTTTCAGTAGAGCTACTTCAACGATCATTGGCTGTGGAGATTGAAAACTGGGGTGTAGAGAAGATAACCTAGGGGCTTCGCCCCAATTGGAATATTGGAATAATGGAGTACTGGAATGATGGGTGAACTTGTCCTGAACAAAGTGAAGGGGAGGAAGAATTGGCGCCCATTATTCCATGATTCCAGCATTCCATCATTCCATGAGGGACACGAAAAGCTAGAGCTACAAAAAACCCTTTAACTTCAATAAGTTGTCGAAATTCCGAAACGTTTAATTAGAGCAGGGGATTGGAGAGAGGAGCAGTGCAAAAGACCGTTAGGATAGGCGTTGTCGGGGCTGGTTATTGGGGGAAAAATCTGGCACGGAATTTTGCCTCTCTCGAGTCCCTTGCCGTAATATGTGACCTTGATGAGAAAAACCTTGCCTATAGTAAGAAAAAATATCCGGGGGTAAAAACCACTAATTCCTTCTTAGATATCCTATCGGACAACAGTTTGGATGCAGTCGTTATATCAACGCCTGCGGAGATGCATTACCAGATGGCGAAGGATTCCCTTCTAGCCGATAAGCATGTCTTTGTGGAAAAGCCGCTGGCATTGAATGTGGATCAAGGAGAAGAACTTCTGGGGCTATCCAGTGATAGAAAAAGGATTCTCATGGTAGGGCATCTGCTCCATTATCATCCCGCAGTAATCAAGCTTAAGGCCTTGGTTGAGGAGGGGGAATTAGGAAAAATTGAATATATTTACTCTAACAGGTTAAATCTCGGTAAAATAAGAAGGGAGGAAAACATCCTCTGGAGCTTTGCTCCTCATGATATATCGGTCATCTTGGGCCTGACAGGGGAGATACCAGAGAATGCATCCTCCTTCGGGGGGAATTATCTTCATGAAAAGATTGCCGATGTAACATTGAGTCATCTATCCTTTCCTTCAGGAATAAAGGCCCACATCTTTGTCAGCTGGCTACATCCCTACAAGGAACAGAGGTTAATAGTTGTAGGAGATAGAAAAATGGCCCTGTTCAACGACCTTAACTCAAGCGACAAGCTTATTGTCTACCCCCATGTCATAGAATGGAAGGATCATCTTCCCACGCCAAACAAGAAGGAAGGGCTGATAGTGCCTGTTGATCAAGTTGAGCCTTTGAAAGAGGAATGCCAGCATTTTGTGGAATGTATCATCCACAATCGCCGGCCCCGAACAGATGGGATTGAAGGATTACAGGTCCTAACAGTTCTTCAGGCCTGCCAGGAATCCCTGGAGAATAATGGGAAGGTTATCTCTATTTCTAAGCTGTCTGATTGGAGAAAAAGAAGGGAAAACATATATGATGTCCATAAGACAAGCATCGTGGATGAAGGATGCATAATAGGGAGGGGAACAAAGGTTTGGCATTTCTCTCATATTATCAAAGGAAGCGTCATTGGCAATGATTGTAGCATAGGCCAGAACGTGATGATTGGCCCGGATGTAAAGATAGGCAACAAGGTAAAGATACAGAATAACGTTTCTATATACCCTGGGGTAACGCTTGAGGATGGGGTATTCTGTGGCCCTTCTATGGTCTTTACCAATGTGTATAACCCGAGGAGTTATATACCGCGCAAGGATGAAATCAGACCAACAATGGTTAAAGAGGGCGCCACCCTGGGTGCTAATTCGACTATACTGTGCGGTCATACCATAGGGAGGTTCGCCTTTGTGGCTGCTGGATCTGTTGTCCTTGATGACATACCAGATTTTGCATTGGTAGCTGGAAATCCTGCGGTGATCAAAGGGTGGGTTTGCAGGTGCGGTGTCAGGCTGCATTTTGACGATGGAACGGCAACCTGCGATGCCTGTGGCCTTGGCTACAAGAAGGAGAAAAACAAGGTCAGTATCATCTCCTGACTCTCCGGTCCTCACATATGGTGTGACCTTTGGATAACTTAATACAAACGCACTGAAATGTTTTGGTAACGTTCAAAAGTTGAGGCATTGATGGTTAATAGGGTAATGACTGTTTTTGAAAGGCGATATCTCAAAGGAAATTCCACCGTGTTCTGCAGTGGTCAAATATTTGGGGTTTGCTCCACAAAGCCCCTTGGAATCTGCAAATGGTCTGTTAAAGCCCAAATATTTGACCACCTTCATCTGAGCCCTATAGATATCGCCTTGAAGAAATTGTCATTACCATAGATATTAT
>JAPVWE010000037.1 GCA_028572035.1 Desulfobacteraceae bacterium
CTTTGATGCGGGAAATGTCTTTACCAAGGATGAGGACTATACCTTTGATGGAATCAGGCGAGGTGCGGGGGCAGGGATACGGTGGTATTCACCGGTAGGACCTCTCCGTTTGGAATGGGCGAAAATTCTTGACCGGAAGCCCGGTGAGCCATCAAGCAACTGGGAGTTTACTATCGGATCACCATTTTAGGGTGGTTGACAGGGTAACGTCAAAGTCCAGGGTATGGGTATCTTTTTTTTGTTATGCTCTATAACATGGGCCTGTACTGAGTCGTTTCAAAATGGTTTATTGCGCCATAATCCTTAGAATCATGCACTCCATCTATATAAACCATTTTGAAACGCCCACTAATCTAAACTATGTGAGGCCCGCCCTCCCCGTCCCGAGACCGGGACGGGATCGGGAGGCGCGAAGTCTCTGGAATATCATATGATCACTATATTATTTCTCAGCTGAATTCTACCTACTCATGGCTTATAAGCCAGGTCTGGGCCAGGGGCATAATCAAAAAAAAGATACCCATACCCACCAATAAGCTTAAAAGTCAATAGATTAGGTTTGACTATGACGTGGCCCTGGGGTGGTTGACTAATAAAGGAAAAATAAGGTACTATGCAAACCTAATTCGAAGTCAGGGGCTTCGCCCAACTGGACTATTGGAGCCCAACAAAAAACAATTACACTAAGCAGGGGGTCAGGAATGAAGAAGGGTTTCTTGTTTTCAGCTATTATTATTGTAATCCTATTAACTCATAATGTAGCTTTGGGTGAAGATCTTATCAAGGTTGGTTTAATCGATATTCAAAGATGTCTTGAGGAATCTAAGGAAGGGCAAAAGGTCCTTGGGGTTCTGAAGAAGAAAAAAGCTGTGCTCCAGAGGCAACTTGATACGAAACAAAAGGAGCTTTTGGAGTTAAGGAAGGAATTAGAGAAACAGTCTATGATGTTGACTATGAATGCCCAACAAGATAAGAGGAGGATTATCGAGAGGAAGACCAGGGAGTTAGAATATTTTTTCAAGGATTTAAACGAAGATATGAGAAAGGCCCAGGAAAAAGAAAAAAAAAGGATGCTTAAACAATTAGGTAAGGTTATCGAAAAGATAGGGTCCGATGAAAACTTCACCTTGATAATTGAGAAGAGGGCAGGTGGTGTTCTGTATTGGGCTGACTCAATCGACATCACTGAAAAGGTTATCAGGGCCTATGAACAGATGAAAGAGGAAGGTAAAGAATAGGTTAGTAGCATTGGAGCTGACTCTTAGGTATATAGCTGAATCAATAGGTGACCCTGTTATAGGTGATGATCAGGTATTAATAAGAGGGATCAATTCCCTCCTTTTGGCTGAGAAGGGAGAAATATCCTTTTTGGCAGACCCACGCCTAAAGGATCAGATCAAGGGAACAAAGGCATCGGCCGTTATTGTAAAGGAACTCACCAATCTTTATCAAGGCCCACAACTGATATCCCCCAATCCCTACCTTACTTACGCCAGAGTGGCGACCATATTTGCTCCCCCCGCTCCTCGCTTCCCGGGAATAAGTGAAAAAGCCATAATTGGAGAAGGAACTCACCTGGGAAAAGATGTATCCATCTATCCCTTTGTTTATGTTGGACAGGAGGCGGCAATAGGCAATAGAGTTATTCTTTTCCCAGGTGTCTATGTCGGCGACAGGGTCACGGTAGGGGATGGGAGTGTTGTCTATCCAAATGTAACAATAATGTCCGATAGTATAATAGGGAAAGAGGTAATTATTCATGCAGGGAGTGTCATAGGAAGTGATGGCTTTGGTTATGCCTGGGATGGTGATGTAAGCGTCAAGATTCCACAGACAGGGATTGTTCAGATAGAAGACAATGTGGAGATCGGGGCACAGAATGCCATCGACAGGGCCTCCCTTGGTAAGACATTGATACAGAAAGGTGTAAAGACCGATAACCTTGTTCAAATCAGCCATAATGTAGTTGTCGGTGAAAATACCATTATTATTGCCCAGGCGGGAATTGCAGGAAGCACCAGGATAGGAAGGAATGTCGTTATAGGACCACAGGTTGGTGTTTCTGATCACCTTGAGATAGGTGACCGGGTCATGGTAGTTGGAGGATCCGGTGTTGCCCAATCCATTTCGCCAGGAGAGGTTGTCTCAGGATTCCCAACAATGCCTCATCGCCTCTGGTTGAAAACCAGAGGGCACGTACGGAGACTCCCCAAGTATTCCGAAAGGTTGAGGGAGTTAGAAGATAGGGTAAAGGAGCTGGAAGAAGAATTAAAAAGGGAGTAGATAGGATGATGGATTTGCCCCTGACTCATAAGGACATTATAAAGATACTACCACACAGGCATCCATTCCTGTTTGTGGATATGATTACTGAACTTGAGTTGGGAGAAAGGATAGTAGGGATCAAGAATGTAACCATAAGTGAGCCGTTCTTCGAGGGTCATTTTCCGGGAAACCCAATTATGCCTGGCGTTTTGGTAATAGAGGCCATGGCTCAAGTGGGTGGAATACTTGCCAGATTGTCGGTACCGGAAAGTATGGGCATAGAGGGGGAAAGTGCCATATACTTTGTGGCCATGGACAAGGTAAAATTTCGGAGACCGATAGTTCCTGGCGACCAGATCCTTTTTGAACTGATTCCTATGAGGAAAGGTAGCAGGATATGGAAAATGAAAGGCAAGGCAATGGTAAATAAGACAGTGGTGGCAGAAGCCGAGTTATTTGCTACAATAAGGTAAGCGAAATGGGAGTAGATATTCATCCATCTGCTGTTGTGTCCCCAAGGGCAAAGATAGGCGAGGGGGTCACAATCGGGCCATATTCAATCATAGGCGAAAAGGTAACAGTAGGAAGGGATACCATTATCGGTTCCCATGTGGTTATAGATGGGAGTACGGTGATAGGGGAAAAAAACAGGATCTACCCTTTTGTCTCCATTGGTTTGCCTCCCCAGGATATTGGTTATGAGGGTGAGGATACCAGGGTTATTATTGGGGATGAAAATACAATCAGGGAGTTTGTAACCATTAATCGGGCTACGACCAAGCAGGATAGGGTCACAATAATCGGCAACGGCAGTTACCTTATGGCCTATGCCCACATAGCCCATGACTGTATTTTGGGTAATTCTGTTATTATGTCAAATGCTGCAACCCTGGGTGGTCATATAGAGATAGGCGATAAGGCTATCGTTGGGGGGCTGGTAGCCATACATCAGTTTGTCAGGATAGGAGCCTATGCATTTATCGGAGGAAAAACGGTCACGGGCAAGGATGTCCCGCCTTTCATGATGGCCTCCGGAGACAGGGCCAAATTGTATGGATTGAATACCAGAGGTCTTAAAAGGGAAGGATTTTCTCAAGAAAAGATCGATAACTTAAAGAAGGCCTATCAGATTATCTGGCGTGATCATCATCTGTTGCATGAGGCACTGGAAAGGGTAAGGAGAGAGATACCCCCTTTTGAGGAATTACAAATGTTGCTTGATTTTTTAGTCAGCTCCAAGAGGGGTGTTGTTAGGTAGGCAACGGACAACTAGTATGCAGGATGCAGTAAGGAGTATGCAGAAAAAAGCACCGAGCAGCGAGCAACTAGACAGAATAGGGCTCATAGCAGGAAGTGGAGAGTTCCCCCTTTTGGTAGCCGACTCAGTCAAGAGAAGGGGACTAAAGGTAATTGCCGTGGCACATAGGGGGGAGACTATGCATGAGCTGGCCAGTAAGGTTGATGAAATTACCTGGATAGGGCTTGGTCAATTTGGTCATCTGCTCAGTGCCTTCAAATCAAGGGGTGTACATCATGTTCTAATGGCAGGTGCAATCACTAAGGTCAACATGTTTACCAATGTGAGGCCAGATCTAAGAGGGCTGACAGTCATGGAGAAATTGTCAGTTTTCCACGATGACGACATCTTAAGGGCTGTGACTAGGGAGCTTGAAAAGGAGGGGATAACCGTTGTTGACTCCACTACGTACCTTCCAGAACTTCTTGCACCATCTGGCTGTCTTACCAAAAGAAGCCCGAGCAGGGAGGAGATGGAGGACATAGAGCTTGGCTGGATGGTAGCCAAAGAATTAGGTCACCTGGACATAGGGCATTGTGTTGTGGTCAGAAGAAAGACCGTCCTGGCAGTAGAGGCCATAGAGGGAAGTGATAAGACAATACTGAGGGGAGGGGAATTGGCCAAAGGAAATGCAGTGGTTGTCAAGGTTAGCAAGCCCAATCAGGATCTTCGGTTTGACCTGCCTGCGGTCGGCCTTAACACTGTTAAGGTTATGTCAACGGTTGGGGCATCTGTTTTGGCAATTGAAGCAGGCAAGTCCCTGATTTTTGACAAAGAGGAGATGATAGAATTAGCAAACAGTAGCGGCATTGCCATAGTGTCCAGATAAAGCAGTAGGCAGTAAGGAGTAGGCAGTATGAAAGAACGGACAACGGACAACGGACAACGGACCCGCCCGCCTCGCCTGAGCGAGAGCGATGGCGGGCAGGCAACGGACCAAAGATTAAGATTAGGCGTTGTTGGGGTAGGTTACTTGGGCGAGTTACATGCCCAGAAGTATGCCTCTATGGAAGATATCCGCCTGGTTGGGCTTGCCGATATTGATTTTGAAAGGGCACAACAGGTAGCACGCAGGCACAATACGAAAGCCTATAAGAGTCACACTGAACTTCTTCCCAATGTGGATGGCCTCAGTCTGGCAGTTCCGACAGTATCCCACTTTGCAATTGGACATGATATTTTGACCCATGGTGTACATCTATTAGTTGAAAAACCCATCACCCTTAAACTAGAGGATGCAGATAGGCTGATACAAACGGCAGAGAGAAATAATACTATTTTGCAGATAGGGCATATAGAAAGGTTCAATCCTGCAGTAGTTGAGATGGAGTCACTGCTTTCCAGGCCTATTTTTATTGAATGTCACCGGCATAACTTTTTTACTGAGAGGAGCACAGATGTGGATGTGGTCTTGGACCTCATGATTCATGATCTGGACATTATCCTGCACCTCGTAGATTCGGAGATTAAGGAGATAGATGCCTTTGGAATGCCTGTTATGAGTGATAAGATAGATATTGCCAACGTTAGGATTATATTTTCCAATGGTACTGTGGCAAATCTAACAGCAAGCCGGGTTTCAAATGAGTCTCTCAGAATGATTCGGATCTTCCAACCTGATACCTACATATCTGTTGATTATGGGGAAAGAAGCATCAGTGTAACCCAGCTTAAGGGAGATGGGAAAGATAGAGAGGATAGTTTTCCTGATAGTGATCCCTTGGCCGATCAGATTAGGTCCTTTGTAGAGGCCATAAGAAAGGGGACAGAGCCCAAGGTTTCTGGAGTTGATGGAAAAAATGCCCTTGCCGTTGCCCTCTCTATCATCGACCAGATAAAAGAAAAAACAAAAGCACTATCCTGAATTGAGCCCTAAGAAAAGCATAATGATTCTCGCTGGAGAGGCCTCGGGGGATATTTATGGGGCGAATCTGGTCTTGGCCATAAAGAGGCTATCGCCTGATATAATATTTTCTGGTATCGGTGGCCTGGAGATGGAGAAGGTTGGTGTCAGGATTATGTATCAACTATCATCCATGGCTGTGGTAGGAATGACGGAAATAATACCCAGGATGAGATACATCTTTCGGGCCTTGAGGGAATTAAAGACAATATTAACGATTAATCCTCCGGATCTGGTAATACTTATTGACTATCCTGGCTTTAATCTAAATTTAGCCAAAAAAGCACACTCTCTTGGTATCCCCGTACTTTACTACATCCCTCCCCAGGTATGGGCATGGTGGGAAAGGAGGGTTAGAAAGATAGCTAAGAGGGTAGACCGGGTAGCAGTGATTCTCCCCTTTGAGAAAGAGTTTTACCGGCGATATGGCCTTAGAGTTGCATATGTTGGTCATCCACTCCTGGATATATCCTTACCAAAAAGGGACAAGAAAAAGATCAAGGAACGTTTAGGCATTGGTTATGATAGAAGTCCTATCCTTGGCTTGCTTCCTGGAAGCAGGACTGAGGAGATTCTCAGGCATATGCCTGTAATGATCGGTGCGGCTGAAATCCTTTCCCGCTATTATCCTCGTCTGTGTTGCGTTTTGCCCCTAGCATCTACTGTGAGAGAAGATGCAGTCAAGCCCTATTTGACAGAAGCCGACATAGATATCAAGATAGCAAGATCTGATACAAAGGAATTGTTAAAGATAGCTGATTTGGCCTTGATTGCCTCAGGGACAGCCACCTTAGAGGCAGCAATAACGGGAACCCCTATGGTAATAACCTATAAGGTATCCCCTCTAACCTATACTATCGTCCGGTTCCTTGCAAAGGTGTCTAACATCGGCCTGGTAAACTTAGTTGCCGGGAAAACCATAGTTCCAGAATTGATTCAAAATAAGGCAACAGCCTTTGGTCTTGCAGAAGAGGGCTTAGCCATCCTGAAAAATGATAGGTTAAGAGCAGATATAAAAAAAGGGTTAAAGTTGGTAAAGGAGCAACTCGGTCAAGGTGGTGCTTCCAAAAATGCCGCATATATTGCATGTCAGATGATGGGACTCTAGTGTTGAGTAAGCAGTAGGCAGTATGCAGTAGGCAAAAGAAGAAAACCGATAACGAGTAACGAGCAACCAGAAACGAGCAACGAGGATATGTCAGATACGGTACTTATAGTAGATGATGAGCCAAGCATAATTCAATCCTTACAGGGTATCCTTACTGATGAAGGGTTTGAGGTAATGGCTGCCGATGCAGGTTTGAAGGCCCTGGATATAATAAAGGAAACCATTCCAGATATTGTATTGCTGGATATCTGGATGCCGGATATCGACGGTATAGAAACACTGGAGAGGATCAGGGAACTGTATCCAGGTTTACAGGTAATCATGATATCGGGCCATGGTACAATCGAAACTGCGGTTAGGGCGACAAAGTTGGGTGCCTATGACTTTATTGAAAAGCCTCTTTCCCTCGAGAAGGTCCTTTTGTCAATAAATAATGCATTGAAATACAACAGGCTTGAGGCAGAGCTTGATCTTTTTAGGGAGAGAGACCGGCAGAGGTATCAGATAACCGGACATAGCCAGGTCATCACCGAGTTAAAAGAGCAGATAAAGATAGTTGCGCCAACCAATGCATGGGTTTTGATTGTTGGAGAAAATGGGACTGGTAAGGAGCTTGTGGCCCATACTGTCCACAGATTAAGCAAAAGGAAGGACAAACCTTTGATTGAGGTTAATTGTGCTGCCATACCAGAGGATTTAATAGAATCAGAACTCTTTGGCCATGAAAAGGGAGCATTCACTGGGGCCACCATCATGAAGAGAGGGAAATTTGATCAGGCTAATGATGGGACTCTATTTTTGGACGAAATCGGTGACATGAGCCTAAAGGCCCAATCAAAGGTCCTGCGTATCTTACAAGAGCAGAGATTTGAGCGGGTAGGAGGCAACAGAACCATCAGGGTGGATGTCCGGGTTATCGCTGCAACCAACAAGAATCTGGAGGAAGAGATCGAGAGGGGAACATTCAGGGATGACCTCTACTTTCGGCTCAACGTCATACCTATCAGGGTTCCCCCGTTGAGGGAGAGGGTTAATGATATACTCGAACTTGCAAATGAGTTCTTGGATGAGTTTTCCCTTGACAGCAAAAAGGAACGAAAATCTCTAACTCCTGAGGCCGTGGAGCTACTAATGAACTATAGCTGGCCAGGTAATGTCAGGGAGCTCAAGAATCTGACAGAACGGATGGCTATTATGTACCCTGATAGGGTAATTGGTGAAAAAGATATACCCCCTCCTTTTAACACATCCAGAATCGAAGAGAGTAAACTGGAATCCTACTTTTCCTTTGACAGCCTCAAGGAGGCCAGAGAGATGTTTGAAAAAAATTTTATCGCCAGCAAATTGCAAGAATTCAAAGGAAATATTAGCAAAACAGCCGAAGCTATAAGAATGGAGAGAAGCAATCTCCATAAGAAGATAAAGGCCTATGGTCTCTAAGGCTTCCTTTTTTCTAAAAATTCCTCTATCCTTTGGAGACCTTCAGTGATGTTTTCAAGGGAGTTTGCATAGGAAAACCTGAGGTATCCTTCGGCATTGGTGCCAAAATCAATCCCAGGTGCAACACCCACTCCTGCTTTCTCTAAAATCTCAAATGCCAACTTGTAGGAATTATTGGATAGGTGTTTGGCCCGAGCAAAGACATAAAATGCGCCAACAGGATCAACACCGATTCCGAAACCAAGTTCTCTGAGTCTTTTGATTACATATTGCCTTCTCTGGTCGAATATGGTTCTCATCCTTTCAACATCTGGCTGTGCTTCGGTCAGAGCAGCGAGACCTGCCCACTGGGAGACACTGCTAGCTGAGATAAAGAAGTTTTGCTGTATCTTTTGCATAGGCCTGACAAAGTCGGGTGGAGAAATCACGTATCCGAGCCTCCAACCAGTCATGGCATAAAGTTTAGAAAAACCATTCAAAACAAAGGCCTTATCTGTATACTCTAAGATTGTGTGCTCTTTACCTTCATAAACCAGTCCATGATATATCTCATCAGATATGGTATAGAGTCCAAGATCAGCTATCCTTTGCATTCTCTCAGCCGAAAGAAGATTTCCCGTAGGGTTTGATGGAGAGTTCATAAGGATTGCCTTGGTCTGGGAGGATATCTTTTGGGCGACCTCTTCCGGCCGAAATTGAAATCCATCATCTTCTTCAGTATTTACAAATACACAATTTCCACCTACATATTCGATAATATTGGGATAGCAAGGATAGTACGGATTAGAGAGAATAATCTTATCTCCATTTTCTAACAGGGCCGAAAAGATCAATAACATCGCTGGCGATGTGCCAGAGGTCACTATGACCTGCTCAGGGTTTATGTGAACACCATACTTATGCATGTAACAGTGGCAGATGGCCTCTCTCAACTCAAGTATTCCCAGACTATGAGTATAGTGGGTTTTCCCTTCCCTGATGGCCTTAATCCCGGCCTCCCTTATGCATTGCGGTGTATCAAAATCTGGCTCACCTATCTCAAGGTGAATGATATCCTGCCCTGCCCTTTCAAGGGCATTGGCCTTTTCCAGGACATCCATGACAATGAAGGAACGGAAATCTATGGCCCTGGTTGCGATTTTCATAAATTCATGTCTCTGAATTTTTGCAAGTTAAATAGAACGCAGACCCGCCTGCCAGA
>JAPVWE010000038.1 GCA_028572035.1 Desulfobacteraceae bacterium
GTTCAAGTCCCGCCTTCGGCACCACCACAACTACAAAGGATTAGCCGGATTTCGGTTGATCCTTTTTTGTGTTTTGGGCGCGCTTGGTTAACGTTTTGGTCAACACTTTGTAAAGATTTCACCCCCGTTGGATTCTGTTAGTACAAAAGAGTCAAACATAGAACCCTTTTTTATATCCATAATTACTCTCCCTCTACTATAAAAGGTTGGTATCGTTCAAAAGTGTTGGCATGGCTATGATCTCTCTTCTACCTCTCTTATGGTCAGAATGAGGCCATGAGCCTTTTCAAAAGGGGATATCTCATAAAGAAATACCACCGGACTATGCAGTGGCTAAAAATTCAGGGTTTCCTCCACAGAGCGCTTAGAGCTACCTCAGGGCATTTCACAAACCCTGAATTTTTAGCCACCTCCACCTGCCGCGATAGATATCGCCTTGAGAAAAGGGGTATGGCCTCAATAATAAGGATCGGGTAGGAAAGATAGCCCATGCCAACACTTTTGAACGTTACTAATCTTTTATGATACCACACCCATATCTAAATTGTCCAGATTAAGAAGCAGAACTTGAAGGTGGAGCAGATCTGCGGTATATTTAAAAGATCCAAGCCAGCTTGGGCAGCACAAATAGGCATGGCGTTTGGCGGCAGCTCAGGCATTCTAGCTCCTGAGATGATATTGAAATGAGCACATATATTTTGATGAAGATCCTTGAAACCGCTCCAGGCAGATACGACAAGGGGATTCGTATTCTTACGCTTGGAAGATTGGGTAAGGCATATGATCGTTTAACATCTCACATAAGAAAAGGGCAAAAGATCCTTGATCTTGGCTGCGGGACTGGAGCATTGACAATAAGGGCTGCTCAGAAAGCCGCAAAGGTGAAAGGGATTGATATAAATTCCCAAATGTTAGAAATCGCACAAAAGCGAGCAGCAGAAGCGAATCTTGCACAAAACGTAGAGTTATGTGAGATGGGTGTTGCTGAGCTTGGAGGTGAAGAATCCGAAAGCTACGACATTATCATGAGTGGTCTTTGTTTTTCTGAATTAACTGAAGATGAGTTACTCTATACCCTGAGAGAAGCAAAAAGAATATTGAAGCCTGAAGGCCTTCTGCTTATTGCTGATGAAGTAAGACCTAAAAGCATTTCGAAGCTGATACTTAATTGGCTGATAAGGGTTCCTCTTGTAACAATTACTTACCTTATTGCCCAAACTACTACAAAGGCAGTAAAGAACTTACCAGAAAAGGTAGAAAAAGCGGGTCTGTTAATTCAGTCAATCAAATTGAGCAAAATAGAGGACTTTATCGAGTTAGTAGGGAGGAGGCCTAAACAGGGAGCGAAATGAATCTGCCCAAATTCTTGGCTATTAATATTGTTGAAACCTTATTGAGGGTTCTCCCCTTCCCCTGCAAAACAGGTTTGATTAAAATAGGGAATCCGGACAGGAATTCACCTGTTTTTCTAACCTGCAATTACCATCTGACTGTAGAAAGGGTAAAAAGAGTATTGAAGGGGATAGATGCTTATCTTCTTGTTGCTAATAGCAGGGGAATCAATGTATGGTGTGCTGCTACAGGTGGCCTTTTTACCAATCACAATGTTATTTCGGTGCTAAAAGTGACCGGAGTTGAAGAACTAGTGGATCACAGAAACATTATGCTACCTCAGCTTGCTGCCACAGGTGTTGAAGCTGATGTTATAAAGAAAAAAACCGGATGGAAGGTAATCTGGGGGCCGGTTTATGCGAAGGATATTCCTGCTTTCATAAGAAACAAGCTCAAGAAAACCCCGAAAATGCGGGAGGTCGAGTTTCCTTTGAGGCAGCGGATTGAGATGGCTCTTGCTTGGGCATTTCCAATTTCTATCATCTTAGCTCTTATCATGATCCCCCTTTGGCATGAAGCCATTTCCGCTCTCATTTTCCTGGTCTGGGGATTGTCTTTCTTAATCTTCGTATCCTTTCCTCTTTACAGCCAGTGGCTAAGCTCTGAGGATAAAAGGATTGGTTTTGTTTTGTTTGATTTTGGGCGAGGAGGATTTCAACTGATTCTATGGGGTGTCCTCATGCTTGGTCTTATCGTCTATAGCCTCGTAGCCGATGATTTCAGCCGGGGATTTTTGTTTCGCTGGAGTTTCATTACGTTCATTGCTGTTCTTCTTTTAAGTATTGATTTAATGGGCAGTACCCCTGTGTACAAGAGTGGCCTGCACGAGGATAGATTGCTAAGAGTCATTCTTGATGAGAAGAAATGCAGAGGTGCTGGTTTTTGTGAGCAGGTTTGCCCAAGGAATTGCTATGAGGTTGATAGAAATCGCCATATTGCAACAATACCGAGGGCGGGTCGGTGCGTCCAATGCGGCGCCTGTATCGTTCAATGTACCTTCGATGCCTTGTATTTTGAGAGTCCGAAAGGCGAAGTAATACGCCCGGAGACCATCAGAAGATTTAAATTGAACCTAATAGGTAGACGTCTTGTGAAGCTGGATAAGTTGTAGAATTCCCGAAACGTTTTTTTATGGAGGTTGCCACTATGATGAAAAAATATAAAACCTATTACAAGTCAGAAATAGGGCTTATAGAAATTATTGGAACAGAAAACGGGATATTATCTGTAGGTTTTGTGGAAGAGAAATCTAAGAATAGTTTTGAAATTCACCGCTGCTTAGCAGAATGTATTGAGCAAATCGATGCATATTTCAGGGGGAAGCGAAGAGAATTTTCTGTAAACCTGCAATTGCAAGGCACAGATTTTCAGAAGAAGGTTTGGAGCCAACTGATGAAAATACCTTTTGGTGAGACATTATCATATAAGGATGTTGCAGCATCGATTGGAAATGAAAAAGCCGTGCGAGCAGTTGGAAATGCAAACGGGAGAAATAAGATAGCCATTATTATTCCATGTCATCGTGTCATAGGTAGTAATGGAAAGCTAATAGGTTATGCAAGTGGAGTATGGAGAAAGGAGTGGCTCTTGTTACACGAAAGGAGAGTCTGCTCAACTGAACGATTATGATATAAAATGATTAAAACCCTTTGGGCCAAGTTCCTCCACTGACCCATTATCATTAAGCATTCTAATGCCTTCTTCCTTTCTTATTTCACCTATCAGGTAGAGGGGTGATGGTCTTTTATCTTTGAATAACAGTTCGAGATCCTGACTCCTCGCCTCAGGGACGGTTAGCAACAAGAGATAATCTTCTCCACCTGAAAGTGCGTGGTCAAGTGGATTAAAACTGGCACGAGAGGCAAGAAGTTTGAGTTCAGAAGAGAGGGGAATCTTGCTCCTAATAAGCAGTGCCCCGACACTGCTTTCCTTACAGATATGCCCCAAATCTGAGAGAAGTCCATCACTCAGATCGATCATGGAACTGGCAAGCCGTGAGGTTGCTATAATCCTTCCGGTCTCAATCAAAGCATTTGGTTCGTTGTGGACCTTAAGAAAATAGCTGCCCATAGACCTTGGGGGCGATATCTCATTTTTTAAGATCTTAAGTCCCACGGATGAATCCCCGACACTTCCGGTAAGATAGATCTTATCTCCTGGCCTGGCACCAGATCTATAGATAACTTCATCTTCTTTTGCATCACCAATCAAGGAGACATTAATAATGAATTTATCAGGTGAGCCAACCGTATCACCTCCCACTATGTTAACCCTGTAATGCTCGCAGATATCTTTCATGCCTTTGTATAAATCCTGAATTAACTCAACATTCATTTGAACAGGAATGCCCAAGGAGATAAGACAATAAAGGGGCCTGCCACCCATAGCGGCAATGTCGCTTAGATTCACAGCTATTGCCTTCCTGCCTAATTGATAAGGGGATATTTTATCCCTTAAGAAATGGATATCCTCAACCAGCATATCAGTAGTAAAGAGTAGAACGCGGCCAGAATAGGGGCCAAACACGGCGCAGTCGTCACCAATACCTTTAATGACACCTTTCAAAGAGGTAATACATTCCTCTTTGATGGAATCTATAAAGCCGAATTCCCCGATCTCTTTAAATTTCAAGGCCTTGTTTCCTTCTATATTGAATGCCATTAGTCAATAGTGATTTGCCATTAGTCAATCACGCCAATGCTTAGAGACCTCTCCATTTAACAAATGCCTAATGACCAATGACAAATAACGTCTTATATAATAAAAGGATATTAAATTCTATGGCAAAAACATGCAAGATCAAAGGTGTTCATAGAACAAAATCTTTTCATGAACGCTCATGTATGCAACTTGATTACCCTATATTTATTATGTATAATGCACCACTTAGTCAAAAAGGGGGATATAGTTGTTTATCACTTTTGAAGGGATAGATGGTTGCGGGAAATCCACGCAGGTTCCCAGGCTTGAGGCAACCCTCAAAGAAAGAGGAATCTCTTTGATAGTTACCAGTGAGCCCGGTGGGACAAAAATAGGTCAGACTATTAGGAAGATACTATTACATGTGGATAATACCCATATAGTTCCACTGACCGAGCTTTTTCTATACGAAGCTGACAGGGCTCAGCATGTAAGCGAGGTAATCAAACCAGCCCTGGAGGCTGGAAAGTGGGTTATCTGTGATCGATATTTTGATGCCACAACGGTGTATCAGGGGGTGGCCCTGGGGCACCATAAGAAATTGATTGAACAAATAAACCGTGAGGCCACCCTAGGGTGTCAGCCAGACATTACCTTTCTTCTCGACTGTCCAGCAGAGATAGGCCTGGAAAGAATAGCAAAACGGGACAAGAATGACAGAAAAAAGGATAGATTTGAAAGAAAAACACTCGATTTCCACATCAAGATACGATATGGATATCTTGCCTTAGCCAACAAGTATAAAGATAGGTTTAAGATTATAGATTCCAGACTACCTGAAGACCAGGTGGCACGAAAGATCAGGGAAATAATTTCTCCTTATTTACCCTGTTAGAAAGCCGCGCTTGCCCCGTTAAATATGTTCGCCAAAAAGACAGGTCAGATCTAGAACACTTATTTAACGGGGTGAAATCTAACAGGGTTTGCCTGAAAAGTGAGCTACGGTGCATAAACACAACAGACACTAGCGTGCCTATGAGCCTTACATTACTTGATGAAATAATTGGCCAAGAAAAGGCAATAGCCTTTTTGAAAAGGATTATAGCCAATGATAGGATTGCCTCTGCATACCTATTTGCCGGTATCCGAGGAACAGGGAAAACAACCACAGCTCTGGCCTTTGCCTTATCACTAAATTGCAGGAACCCGATAGATGGGGATGGATGCAACAAATGCAGCTCCTGCAAAAAGATAATCGATGGAAACCATCCTGACCTTATTATTATAGAACCTGATGAGGACAAAAAGGTAATCAGGATTGACCAGATCAGGGAGATTAACAGACATCTTGCCTTCTCCCCAGCTCTTGGAGGGTACAGGATAATTATTTTAGATCCCGCTGAAAAAATGACCGATGAGGCAGCCAATGCATTTTTGAAGACCCTTGAGGAGCCACCCCCTCGTAACACCTTTATCTTGAATGTGAGAGATCCAGGAGAGCTTTTTCCAACCATTGTTTCTCGATGTCAAAAGGTTCCTTTTAAGGCACTGCCTAGTGAAGATATAGTGAGTTGGTTAATAAGAAAGGAGAATATGGATGAAGAAAAGGCGAAGATCCTGGCCAGGCTTTCAGAGGGAAGTTTAGGTAAGACAATAACATTAGCCAAGGATGACCTTTTGGTTGATAGGGCTAATTGGGTAGATATGTTAAACAGTGTTATTCATGGGTCTTCTGATATGTTACTTGATCTGGCTCAAAAATTCTCTGAATTTGGAAAAAAGGCAGCCACCAATAAGAAACTCAAGGATGATAGAATAGCCTTGATGCTGGGAATATGGAAAAGCTGGTACAGGGATATGCTCCTTATCAAGTTGGGAGGTACAGTGGATCTAATTTTCAATTCCGATCTTGTCAATCTTTGCAAAAAGGCATCCACCTCATATACTGTTGATGGACTTATTAGATCACTGGCAGTTATTGCCAGGGCCGAACATGATCTGATGACCAACAAAAATCTTCTTTTTCTGCTTGAGAGGTCCCTGCTTGGGCTGAAGAGAGCTACAGATTTATAGTAAGAATCATGCCCACAAATAGCCCGAAAAAGATTGTCAATGTCAGGTTCAGGAGGGGTGGAAAGATCTATGAATTTTACACCGGTAACTTCGTCCTCAATGAAGGGGGTAAGGTGATTGTTGAGACCAGAAAGGGCATGGAACTGGGAACCGTGTGTAGCAAACCCAGACTCCAGGATGCCTCCATGCCGAATAGACCGATAAAGACAGTATTTCGCTTAGCCACAACTGAGGATATTGAAAAGAAGGAGAAAAACGAAAGGATTGAAGCAGAGGCTATTCAGTTCTGCAAGGAACGGATAGATGATAAGACACTGCCCATGAATCTGATAGCCGCAGAGCTCTCCTTTGACGGGAGTAAACTTATCTTTTTTTATATTTCCAAAGCCAGGGTCGATTTCAGGGAATTGGTAAAAGATCTGGTTCAGAAGTTCCATACTCAGGTGGAGATGAGACAGATTGGCACCAGAGACTTAGCAAGGATGCAGGGTGGACTTGGCCATTGCGGTCGCCAATTATGCTGCTCATCGTTTCTATCAAATTTTGAGCCCATTTCCATAAGAATGGCTAAAGAGCAAGACCTTTCGCTGAATCCAGGTAAGATCTCCGGTATATGTGGGAGATTGATGTGTTGTCTTGCATATGAATGCGGTACCTATATGAAAATGAAAAAAACCTCACGAGGAAAGAATGAGACCAAGTAGCCATACCACATTCTATATAACAACACCCATTTACTATGTAAATGCAGAACCACACATAGGGCATGCTTACTCCACTATTGTAGCCGATGTAATCGCGAGATTTTATCGGCTGGCCGGTTTTGAGACCTTTTTCTTAACAGGCACAGATGAACATGGCAACAAGGTAGTAGAGGCAGCTGAAAAATCGGGTGAGACAGTCAAGGCATACGTGGACAGGATAAGCAAAACCTTTAAAGAGACCTGGCCCAAACTTAATATTACCAACGACTATTTTGTGCGCACCACTGATAGGAATCATCAAGACACAGTCAGGGAAATCCTCTCTAAGGTTTATGCAAAAGGAGATATATATTTCAGTGACTATGAGGGAAAATACTGTATCGGATGTGAGCGGTTTTATACAGATACTGAATTGGTACAAGATAAGTGCCCGATTCATATGAGTGAACCAAAGCTTATTAAGGAGGAGAACTACTTCTTCAGGATGAGCAGGTATCAGGATTGGCTCATAGGTTACATTGATAAACACCCTGACTTCATAAGGCCAGAGCGGTACCGAAACGAGGTTATGGCCTTTTTGAGGGTGCCACTCGAAGACCTCTGTATATCCAGGCCCAAGAAGAGATTATCCTGGGGCATCCCTCTTCCCTTTGATGAGAACTATGTAACCTATGTCTGGTTTGATGCCTTGATTAACTATATATCAGCCCCTGGCTACCCGGAAGGGGAGAGGTTCAAGAAATTCTGGCCTGTTGCACAGCATATTATTGCCAAGGATATTCTAAAGCCCCATGGTATATACTGGCCATGTATGCTCAAGGCAGCCGGGATTGAACCCTATCAGCATCTCAATGTCCACGGGTACTGGAATGTGGGTGCGGGGAAGATGTCAAAAAGCCTGGGAAATATAGTGCGGCCTCTGGATTTAGCCAGTCAATATGGCCTCGATGCCTTCAGGTATTTCTTGCTCAGGGATATGGTCTTTGGGCTTGATTCAGATTTTAGCGAAGAAGCCCTTGTGAGGAGGCTTAATGCTGATCTGGCAAATGATTTTGGGAACCTGGTCTCTAGATCCATGACCATGGCAGTCAACTACTTTGAGGGGCTTCTCCCTGCCCCTGGTACCTTAGAAGAGGCGGACATCAGCTTAAAGGATGCTGCCCTCAAGGTGATCGAGGATTATAAGGATATGATGAAGGAATTCGCCTTTCACAAGGCATTGATCACTGTCTGGGAGCTGATTGGCAGGGCGAATAAATATATTGATACCATGAAGCCGTGGGAGATGGCAAAATCAAACAGAGATCGCCTGGGTACGGTACTCAATACAATCACCGAGGCAATCAGAATAGTCTCAGTCCTCCTCTGGCCTGTTATGCCGCAGACAGCAGAAAAGATACAGGATCAGCTGGGATTGGGGATCGTTGGGGTGGAATTGGATCTTGCCAGTCTAAAGGAATGGGGAAGAATAAAACAGGTCAGGCCCATGTCCAAGGCCCCTCCCCTTTTCCCACGTGTGAAACGTGAAAAGGAGGAAAAGGTGAAGGAAAAAATGGAGCTGATTAACCTTGCAGACTTTCAGAGATTGGACCTTCGAGTTGGGCTCATAAGGGAAGCAGAACCGATCCCCGGATCCAAAAAGTTGCTCAAACTGATTGTTGACATTGGAGAAGAGAGGACTATAGTGGCCGGACTGGCCACTGACTACCAGGTACATGAACTAAAAAATAAACAGGTGATAGTACTCGCCAACCTCAAGGCTGTCAAGCTTATGGGGGTTGAATCCCAAGGGATGATCCTTGCCGCAGAGGATGAAGGCGGGGTCTATCTCTTAATCCCCGATAAAGAAGGCAAAGCGGGAAGCATCATCAAATAACGCCCAGTATAGCTTCCCTAACTCCTCCAGTGTGTTGCATGAACCGAGATTATCAAAACTGCTTATCTTTTTCAAACTAATACAAACGCACTAAAGTCGTTTACATTGTCATTGCGAGCCCGAAGGGCATGGCAATCTCGTTCTCTGTGAGATTGCTTCGTTTCACTCGCAATGACATTTCAATTAATGCGTCTATATTAGATAGGCATTCCTCGTATTGCCCTTTTTCTGTGATAATACCAAGTTGCATTCAAACGGCTACTATTCATAAACGTCATTGCGAACGAATGTGAAGCAATCCCTGGCCCAGACCTGCCTATCTGTATGCGGTGAAGGAAAGGCATACATACAGAAGCAGTGGGAACAGTAGCATATTCAAATTATGTCGCGCTAGGGCGGGCTCAATAGGATAGATTACCACGCCTGCCTGCCGGCAGGCAGGTCACTTCGCTCCTCGCAATGACATGATTGCAACTTGGTATTTACCCTGTTAAATACGATTGCCATTTGTCTACTCGTATTACCAATA
>JAPVWE010000039.1 GCA_028572035.1 Desulfobacteraceae bacterium
AAAATTGAAGACCCGAAGTCCTCGTAAAAAATGCTGGTTTTGCCACATAATTGCCAATGCGCCGCCAACTTTCAGATTGGGAATGACGAAGCCGGGCGTTTCTCACATAAATACGCCTCCAAAATGGAGTCCGGGGACAAGAACGTAACCTTGAACCTCTGAACCTCTGAACCTTTGAACCCGTGAACGGCTACCCTTTAGTTTAGCATCTAAGCATGGGGAATAAGACAGAGGAAACTATGAAGCAGATTATTCTTGGTACAGCAGGACACATAGATCATGGCAAGACCGCGCTTATCAAGGCCCTGACAGGCATAGATACAGACAGGCTCAAAGAAGAGAAACTCAGGGGGATAACAATCGAACTGGGTTTCGCCCATCTGAAGCTACCAAGCGGGCTCACCATTGGAATTGTGGATGTACCCGGCCATGAAAGATTTGTTAAGCACATGGTGGCCGGTGCAACTGGGATTGATTTAGTGGCCCTCATTATTGCTGCTGATGAAGGTGTCATGCCTCAGACAAGAGAGCACCTTGAAATCTGCTCCCTCCTTGATATCGAACACGGCCTGATCATAGTAACCAAAATAGATCTGGCGGACAAAGAATGGCTCAACCTTGTCAGGGATGATGTTTCCTCATTTCTTACCGGTACCTTTCTGCAAGACGCACCCATGGTGGAGGTCTCCTCAAAAACCGGAAAGGGGATTAAGGAACTGACAATAACCCTGGATGAACTTGCCAAAAAAGTCTCTGAAAGGCCTCCCGGAAATTTCTTCAGGCTCCCTATAGACAGGGTCTTTACCATGAAAGGTTTTGGCACGGTTGTCACTGGCGCAACAGCCTCAGGACATATTGATGTTGGCAGTGAGGTGACCATTTATCCAAAGGGAATAAGGAGCAAGGTAAGGGGAATACAGGTATATCATCAGGGTGTGCCATCAGTTAAGGCAGGGCTAAGAACCGCTATTAACCTTCAGGGATTAGAAAAAGAGGCCATCATCAGGGGAGATGTAGTCGCTGAAAAAGATTCTCTTAAACCCACTCACATGGTTGATGCCGTTCTGGAATACCTGGATAGTGCCCCTAAGAAGCTACAAAACAGGACAAAGGTCAGGTTTCACTGCGGTACCTCTGAGATAATCGCCACTGTTATTCTCCTGGACAGAGACAGCCTTTCTCCTGGTGATCAATGCTTTGCACAATTTCGCCTGGAAAGGCCGACTGTAGTGCTTTCAAAAGATCGATTTGTCATCAGGAGTTACTCACCAATAAGGACCATCGGGGGTGGTTACATCCTGAACCCACTTCCACCAAAGAAAAAGAGGTTTTCAAAGGATGTATTAGAAGAGCTCACTGTTTTAGACAAGGGCGCTGACCAGGCTATTGTTGAGCAACATATCAAAGGTGGTCGCCTTCAGGGCCGCAGCAAAACCGATCTTTCCTTTCTCACCAATCTCAGTAACAAGGATATTGATGAGCCGATCAACAGGTTACTTTCAAACAATGTCATTTTTGAATCTGACATGGAGAATGAGATATTTATACATGCTGAATTCTATAATAAGGCTAAAGAAGAGATAGTAAAAATCCTTGGTGATTATCACAGGCGATTCCCCTTAAAAAAGGGACTGATCAAGGAGGAATTGAGATCCAAGATAGCCGGTAATGTAAAGGAAAAACTCTTCAACCAGCTAATCAATGACCTAATACAGGATGCTCTCATTGTCAGGGATAAGGATATAATCAGGGCCAGAGATCATCAGATTAGACTCCTTAAAGATCAGGAAGAGCTGCGCAGTCAGATCGAGCAAATCTATCTCAAAGAGGGCCTCGAGCCCCCATACTTTAAAGATCTCAATCGAAATATAAAGGAAGGGGGAGGAATGGATCTCCTGGAAATCATGGTCAAGGATGGAACACTTATCAAGGTAAAGGAAGACCTTTTTTTCCATAAAAAGGTGATAGAAAAGCTCAAGCGGGGGCTTGTTGATTTTATAAAAGAGAAAGGTGAAATAACCACACCTGAGTTAAAAAAACTTACCGGTGTTTCAAGAAAATACACCATTCCTCTCATAGAATACTTTGATAAGATCCAGCTAACGGTCAGGATAGGAGACAAAAGGATCCTCAGGAAGAGACAATAAGATAAGGCACCGGTCCCCAGAGGGGTCAGGGGCTTGAACGACAAATGGGAGTATAACGCATGATGGATTTCGGCTCCTTTGTGGAGGGCCCGCTGTTGTGGATTGTGTTTTCGATAGTTATCACCGGAGTTATTGCCAGGTTCGTCTTCTTCTTTTACGCAATCATAAAAAGTGGTAAGGATAGAGATTTCAGATGGTTGTATAGTTTAGCCACCTTTGGGCGCTCCTTTGTGCCTTTTCATAATGCAGTTACCAAAAAACCTTTTTACGCAGTCCTGCGCTATATATTTCACATATGCCTGATCGTAGTTCCTGTCTGGTTATCCGGGCATATCGCGCTGTGGGAAGAATCCAGATTTGAGTGGGCCTGGACTCCACTGCCAGATTCATGGGCTGATTGGATGACACTTCTTTTGTTAGCTCTTGCCGCCTATTTCTTGGTCAGGCGTATCATAGTAAAAGACATCCGCCTCACCTCTTCCACATCAGACTACCTTCTGATCGTTATAACCATCTTACCATTTTTGACCGGATACTTCTTAGCCCATGGCAGTCTGGACTCCATACCTTTCTTAGGAAATAACATGTGGGCCATTCATATCCTGAGTGGTGAGGCAATGCTGCTTGTCGTAGCCTTTCTCTTTTGTAGAACCCGGCTTAATCTGGAAAAATGCACAGGTTGTGCCGCATGTGAATTGAGTTGCCCAACTGGTACACTTGAGTCCAACGATGAAGGAAAACTGCGAATCTTTACCTATTCCCACTACCAATGCATCTGTTGTGGGGAATGTGTAAATACCTGCCCAGAGGAAGCTGCGGAACTACGCCATGAGATAGGTCTTGGAAGGTTTTTCCGGATAGTTCCCAAACAAGAGATACGATCAGTAGAACTTACGGCGTGTGAAAGATGTGGTGCCCTGTTCGCGCCTGTCGCCCAGTTGGATAAAATCGGGCAGACCTTTACTCACGAATATCTGCGTTTCTGTCCCCGTTGCAGAATGGTCAACATTGGAGACCTGTTGCATCAGATGTCTCCCTGGCACAGAAAAGAGCTCGAAAGAAATAACTGAGTAACCTACTTCCTATTGAAAACAAGAGATTTTACGGTAACGGGAAATACTTGACCAGCAACTAATGGTTCACCGATATCAATCCAGTCTCCTTCTTCCAGAATTAATTCATCTAATGAAAGTAAATTAGTTTTCAAGCTAGTTTCTCGTCGAATTACGTTCCCCACACTACAGGCGATATCCTTTTCAAAGATTAAAATAATTGGCATGTTACTTTTTATTGAATTGGTAAAAGCTGCTTCAATAGCTTTTGCAAATAACTCTAATTTAGGGTAAGAAGCCGTAACCGGATCCTTGAAGTATAATGCTGCAATTTCTTCACCTTCGTTTAAATCAAACCTTTGAAATGAGACATTTATCTGTGATACAACGTGTTCAACGCTTAATTTTGACCTTTCGACATCCACCCTAATTACGGGAACATTTTTTATCGGAAATGAAAGCTTGTCATCCATAAATCCTGAAGAGCCAGAAATTGATAGCGAATATGCACCTGCACCAATGACAGTTGCTCTAATTTTATTTTCTGGCTCTATAATCGGAGAAGCTAATTTAAATGTCAGGGAATTAATTTTTTCGGCCAAGATTTGCCCTATATCGTGGTAATTTCCATTACGACCATACATCAATTCTGCGACACCCCCCGAAAATGAATATTCATCAATGCTTTCTGGAAAATCTAAATCATCAGTCAGCATTAACTGTTTGGCTAAAGAGGAACTTGCAGGACCAGTAATTACCTCAATTAATACTTCGGCGAACTTTGTTGCTATTCTTTCTATATCTTCGTTTGGGATTTGATCACCAATTTTATAATTTAATCCAATATGTTCCATAACTTTCATTGCAGGTTTGTCAATCCTCCAGATTTTTCCTTCAGAATTTACGCCAAATAAAATAGCTCCAACAGATATACAACTTGTTGATATTATCTTTCCATTTTTTGATATGGCAGCGTTAGACGTTCCTCCACCAATGTCACAAGATAATATTGTTTTATTATAATCTTTTGATCTCGCAGTTGACCCTGAGCCCATTGCAGCGATTAAACTTTCGAAATTTGGCCCTGCTGTTGCTGCAACAAATTTCCCTGCATCATTGGAAAGGGCTTCTGCTATTTGCTTTGCATTATGTTTATTAGCTGTTTCTCCGGTTACAATAATTGCGCCTGTTTGAATATCTGCAGGATCAATTTTTGCTCGCTTATATTCTTCTTTCAAAAAACCAGTTAATTTATCGATATCAATTGTATCATTATCCAAAAAGGGTGTATTTATTATTCTTCCCTCATGAATTATATTCCTTTCCTGAATCCGAAAACGACGAGACTCAGACCGCTCATCTCTTCTTAGTACAAGATTTGAAAAAACCAAATGGCTTGTTGAGCTTCCTACATCTATGCCAACTGAAAGTATTTTAATTTCGTTTATTTCCATTGCTATTTCTCGAACTCTACTGGCGATGCAATATCCCTGACACTCAAGATACTCTCTTCACCTAAACGGCACAGCCCATTTTTTTAACCCTTAACTTCTTTTACTTATGGGGCGTTATTTCTTTTCATTTTTGTTCACCATAATGAACTTAATTATATTTTATAATCTTGTGGCATTGCTTGTCAACACACATTGAAGTTTATATTAAATTTTTCTATCTCGTATCCTGTCAAAAATGGGCCTGAGTAACTATGTTATATTTAGATATGACGTGCATAAAAGAGGACAATTCTCTTCGGAAACACTACATAAAAAACCATATTTTCCCTTGACAAAAAGGTCGAATATAGTATAATTTTTGTTTTAAATAGTTCACAATAGTGAACTGTATTTAGAGTCAAAGGGGTGTGTTAATAACCTACCCTTTTGTTGGCCAATCAGCTTTTATGCTTGCTCTTTATACTAAGAATTCTGCTTTATGACAGAAAGGAGAGTATTATGACAATAGAAAAAGAAGGGCTGTCAACGGCCGAGAGCCTGCGAAAGACCAGGACCCACGGTAAGTTTAGATGCCATAATCCTACTTGCATGGAAAGAATTCAGCCAGAGAAGGGAAAAAAGACGGCTAAATGCCCGACATGCGGAATGGAATATCGGGTCCACTGGGTCAATCCCCAACTGCCCCGTATCAGAGGACCAGTATGGGAAGTAAACAGAAAATTGGCAGAAACAAAATTAAAAGAAATGGGGGTAAAATAATATGCCGTTAGACAGAAAAATAGCATATATTGATCTCACCACAGGTGATATCCAGACAAAACCTATCCCGCTTGATGTAAGGAAAAAGTTTTTAGGGGGCAGGGGGCTGGATGCATATCTGCTTTATAACCATACAGAAAAAGGTTGTGACCCCTTGGGCCCTAAAAATACCCTTATGGTAAGCGGTGGTATCTTGACAGCGACATGTGCTTCAGCAACCGCCAGAACTCATATCATGGCCAAATCACCCCTGACCGGTTTGTTAGGAAGTGCGAATATGGGAGGATTTTTCGCACCTGAAATGGCCTGGGCAGGTTTTCATCACCTTGTCATTAAGGGCAAGGCTAAACACCCGGTCTATATCTATATCCACAACGGTGAAGTCGAGATCCGGGACGCCCGCGACATTTGGGGTAAATCCGTAACAGACTCACAGTGGGCTATCAGGGAAGACCTGGGTGACCAGGAGGTCAAAAGCCTTGTTTGTGGTCCGGCCGGCGAGAATCTGGTCAGGTTTGCCAATGTAATGACGGGAATTAAAAATTCCGGTGGCAGATCCGGGATGGGATGCGTTTTGGGCTCCAAGAATCTTAAGGCCGTGGCGGTCCGCGGAACCATGGATATAAAGATTGCCCGACCAAAAGAAGCCTTGGAATACAACAAGCGTTTCATTGACCAAATAGTCAGTGCCAAAGTAAATCAGACCCAGGGAGCCCTGGGAACGCCTTTTATCTGGGGAGCAACCAATTCCTGGGGCGGAGTAAGGTGCAGAAATTTTCAGTATAACCAGTGTGAGTATGCCGATGATATCGAGCCAGAGAGGATTGATGAAATATGTGAAGAGACCATGGGAAAATATCACATGACTGGTTGCTTTGGCTGCCAGGTTCATTGCAGGGCACAGTATAAAATCCCTTCAGGTCCATACGCCGGCACGTATGATGAGGGGCCGGAATATACATCCCAGGGTGCATTTGGTGGGGAGACTGATACACCCAGAGCTATCACGGTACTTACAGGAAATCATTTGGTTAACAAGTTCGGAATGGATAATCTCGAGACAGGGAGCCTTATTTCCTGGGCCATGGAGCTTTATGAACTGGGTATCATCACCAGCAAAGAAACAGATGGAATAGACCTGAAGTTTGGAAATGATGATGCGGTTATAGAAATGATCGACCGTATCTGCTTCAGAAAGGGATGGTTAGGTGATACCCTTGCAGACGGAGGCATTGCCGCCTCGGAAAAAATTGGCAAGAATTCCTTTAATTATCTTATTCAGGTCAAAGGTATGAGTAACCTGCACTCGGATGAGAGGGCAACACCTGCACTGGCACTTAATATTGCTACGGGGTCAAGAGGTTCTGACCATTTGAGGAGCAGGCCGGCCATTGATCTGTACCATCTGCCGGAAGAGGTCTTAAGGAAAATTTACAGCAACCCGGTCCCCTACGATGGGCCGTTAAGCTCTGAGCATACGGAATATATCGGTAAACCCTGGCAGGTCTTCTGGCAGGAGAATTGTTACATGGGCGTTGATTGCCTTGGTATATGCAAATATCACACAACTTTTTTGGGGGCGACGCTTCCTAATTTCGAGGATTGGTCAAAAGTTCTTTATTACAATACCGGCCTTGAAATGAACCCAGAGGAAATCTGGGACGTGGCTGTAAGGTGTAATATGATTGAAAGACTCTTCAACCTAAGGGAAGGGCTGGCAAGAGAAGATCTCAAGAAAGGCGATATGTTGAACCATCGCTATTTTGATGAGCCCTGCAGACGGGGAGCCATAGATGTCGTCGGTAGAAAGATTGATAAGAAAAAATTTATTCAGATGATCGATGAATTCTATGAGCACAAAGGTCTTGATAACAACGGTATTCCCAAGCCTGAGACATTAAAAAAACTCGGCCTGAAGAATGAGCCTTCTCACTTAGTGTGATTATTTGAAAGGAGCAAGTAAATGGAATCAATGGGTAAAGTTCTGGTAATAAACTATGAGAAGTGCACCGGATGCCGGCTGTGTGAACTCGTCTGTGCGGTAATGCATGATGGTATTTCTAACCCGACTCGGAGTAGAATAAAGGTGATGAAGTGGGAGTCGGAGGGTCTTTATATCCCAATGTCTTGTCAGCAGTGTCAGGACGCCCCGTGCATGAATGTATGCCCAGTCAAGGCCATCTCCCGTGATGAGGAGCTTGGCCGGTTAGTGATTGACTATGATGTATGTATCGGGTGCCGCTCGTGTGTTGCTGTCTGTCCCTTCGGCGCTATGAGTTTTAATTCCATAGACAAGAAGATATTCAAGTGCGATCTCTGTGATGGCGACCCTCAGTGCGTCCGGTTCTGTGAGATAAACGCAATTGAATATGTTGATGCCGATGATGTCAGCCTTTTAAAGAAGAAAGATGCGGCGGAAAGAATATCTATTGCGGGGAAAGAGGCAGCGGCCTTAGCGGCCCAGGTGTAATTACTATAAAAATTGTATCTAACTGAGACACGGAGATCACCGGCCATGGCCGATGATCTCCGTTTTTTTTGATCAGCCACCGATAGAACACATCTTTCGGTAAACCTTTCGGTGATTATCGAGGCTCAGGGGATGGCATTTTGGCTTGGACTTTACTGCCTCTAAAAACACCTCGATTAATTCCTCGTCCAGACAACCTCTCCTTAACGGGTCTTTGATATCTAACTCTCTGTCTGAAAGAAGACATGGCAAAAGCAGTCCATTGGCAGTCAGTCTGAGCCTGTTACAATCCTGACAAAAGGAATGACTGATTGGACTTATGAAACCTATCTCCCCCTTACCCCCATCAAATCTATATCTAGTTGCCGGGCCATCATTCTGCCCTGAGGAAACAGGTATCAATGGCCCAAACTCATCAACAAGATCCTTTTCTATCTCCGGGTTAGGAATGAATGCCAGGCTATTTGCCTGTAAACCGACAGGCATACATTCTATGAACCTGAGATAATAGGGTTGTTCAATGGCAAGACGACCAAAATCCAGGACTTCATTATCATTTATCCCTTTCATCATAACTACATTTAACTTTATGGGACGGAAGCCCATATCTCTGGCCTTCTCTATCCCTTCCCAGACCCTGGTAAGATAATCAAATCGAGTAATCCTCTTGAATTTTGCCCTGTCAAGGCTATCGATGCTAACATTAATCCTTTTTATGCCGGCCGCCTTTAACATATCCAGATGATCTTTAAGATAGACTCCATTGGTGGTTAAAGACACATCATCAAGACCATTTAGGGCCGCAAGCATTGGGATAAACTCCTGTATCCCTTTCCTGACAAGCAGTTCCCCTCCTGTAAGCCTGACCTTATTTATGCCCAATTTTATTGCAATCCTCACAATTCTGAGGAATTCCTCGTAGCGCAAGATCTCTTTATGCCTCAGTTTTCTTTCACCAAAAGGTGGCATACAGTAAACACAGCGCAGATTACACCTGTCAGTAACGGATATCCTCAAATAGCTTATCGTTCTGTCAAATCTATCGACTAACATGTGTCTCTTCGCTTAATTCAGAAATTTAGGAATTGGTCGCTTCGCTTAATTCAGAAATTGAAGGAATTACATCTGATTTTAATCCCTAAATCCCTCAATCCCTAAATACAGCATGTCTTAACCTTAGCCACTTTATCAGCCTGAGGCTGATTTATCAGCCTGAGGCTGATTTAGCTCACCCTGGCCCAGACCTGGTTTATAAGCTTATTGG
>JAPVWE010000040.1 GCA_028572035.1 Desulfobacteraceae bacterium
ATGTCCGGCTCACATCAGCATCCAGGGATTTATTGGAATGATTACAGAGGGAAGATACAAGGAAGGCCTGAGATTAATCAAAGAGACAATGCCTTTTCCATGCATTTGCGGCCGTATATGTCACCATCCGTGTGAAATGAAGTGCAATAGGGGTAAAGTAGATGAACCGTTGGCAATCGAGTACCTCAAGCGTTTTTTAGCTGACAGGGGCTTGTCAGAGGACACTGGTTATGTGCCCGAAACAGAAGAAAAGAAAGAAGAAAAAGTTGCGGTTATAGGGGCAGGTCCTGCCGGTTTAAGCACAGCATATTTCCTTGCTATTAAGGGATATCCTGTGACGGTCTTCGAAAAGCTGCCGGTGGCTGGTGGCATGATGGCCGTTGGTATTCCGTCATATCGTCTTCCCCGCGATATTCTCGGGGAGGAAATAAAGACTATTGTTGATATGGGCGTTGAAATCAAGACCGGCGTTACTTTCGGAGAAGATATCACAATAGAAAGCCTTAAAAAAGATGGATACAAGGCATTTTTCATTGCTGTAGGTCTTCATGTAAGCCGTGGTTTGAATGTAGAAGGGGAAAATCTCGATGGAATAATTCATGGCATAAATTTTCTAAGAGACGTTTCTCTTAAAGGCAATGTAACCATCGGTGAAAGAACGATAGTAATCGGCGGCGGCAATGTGGCCATAGATGTAGCTCTTACTGCCCTTAGAAGCGGAGCCAAAGAAGTTGAGATGGTCTGTCTTGAGTCACGTGAAGAAATGCCGGCCTGGGAACATGAAATAAATGATGCTCTGGACGAAGGAATAAAAATAAATAATAGTTGGGGACCAAAACGTTTTATCGAAGAAAACGGACATGTTAAGAGCATTGAATTTAAACGATGTGCTGCGGTTTTTGATGCGGATGGCCGTTTCAATCCTCAATATGATGAATCTGAATTAATGACGCTGGAAGCAGATACAGTGCTGTTATCTATAGGGCAGGCCTGTGATATGTCTTTTGCTGAAGGTGTACCTGATCTTGATGTTTCTCCAAGAGGCCCCTCAGTTAAGGATCCCATTACTCTTGAAACAAATATCCCGGGACTTTTTGTGGGAGGTGATGCTTCTTATGGACCACGTTCAGTGGTAGAGGCAGTAGCTTCCGGAAAAGAGGCAGCCATATCTATTGATCGCTATCTTAAAGGGGAGGACATTGGTGCAGATCGTCCTTTGGAATGGAAAGGTATTGAACTTGAACCACAAAATGTAGAACATTTAGACAGACAACAAATGCAGCGGCTTTCTATTGCTCAGCGAAAGAACAGTTTTGAAGAGATCGATTTAGGTTTCAGTGAGCAGCAGGCCAGACTAGAGGCTGGACGGTGTCTTAAGATATGTGGAACTCAGAGTAAAGGAAGGTAAGAAATCTTATGATTGTAGGACAACAGAAAGACTTTGAAGAAATCAAAAAAATGATCAGTAGTTATAACCGTATCCTGGTGTTAGGTTGTCAGACCTGCGTTGCTGTTTCTTTTGCCGGTGGTATGCGCGAAGTGGAAATTCTGGCATCGATGATTCGTATGGATAGAAAAATGGCCGGTCAGGATATTGAAATCATAGAGGATGCAACATTGAGGCAATGCGATTTTGAGTTTATAGATTCGGTTGAGAACCTGGTCGATGATTGTGATGTAGTTCTTTCTCTTGCATGCGGTGTGGGGGTGCAGGCATTGGCGGAAAGATATCCGGACAAGGTAATATTGCCAGGTCTTAATACTAGCTTTATGGGCTTAACCGAAAAAATGGGTGTCTGGTCGGAACGTTGTGCAGGATGTGGAAATTGTATCCTGGACAAGACAGGAGGATTATGTCCCATTGCCAGGTGCTCTAAGGGATTGTTGAATGGCCCATGTGGTGGTTCTATGGACGGCAAGTGTGAAATTAGTTCTGATGTTGATTGTGTCTGGCAGTTAATAATCGATCGTTTGAGGGCTCTAAATCAACTGGAAAAGTTGGAAGAAATATTTCCTATTAAAGACTGGGATGTCAGCGGGCATGGGGGGACGCGGAAGATTATAAGAGAGGATCTTACCGCTTAAAAAATGTTTTCTAAAGTCGGATCAGTATTAGTAATTGGAGGTGGTATTGCCGGGATACAGGCATGTCTTGACTTGGCTGATTCGGGTTATTTTGTTTACTTGATTGAGAAGTCGGCGTTTATTGGCGGCAAGACAGCTCAACTTGATAAGACATATCCTGTCAATGACTGCCCTTTTTGTATTAGATCTGACATGCATATGGAGTGTATTTCACATACAAATATAGAGATTTTAACTTTATCCGAAGTTAAAGATATTAAAGGTAGTTCAGGAGATTTTGAGGCAACAATAATTCAGCACCCGAGATATGTTGATATCGATAAATGTACTAACTGTGGTTTGTGTGCTGAAAAATGTCCCGAGGAGGTTAATAGCGAATTTAACGAGGATTTAGGGAAAAGAAAAGCAGTCTATATAGATTATCCGGAGGCTTTACCCAGCAGCTTTGTGATTGACAGAAAAAACTGCCTGCATTTTACAGAAGAGGGATGCAATGTTTGCAAGGAAGCTTGCATAGAAAAAGCCATAGATTTTGATCAAAAAGAACAGAATATTTCTCTTAATGTCGGGTCAATTATCTTTGCTGCGGGTTTTGATTCTATAATTCCTCCATATTATGATTACGATAAACTTCCCAACGTCATTACCAGCATGGAATTTGAAAGAATTAATAGCCTCAATGGTCCTTATGACAGTCATTTGGTTAGACCTTCTGATAAAAAGGAACCATCAAATATTGCATGGCTTCAGTGTATAGGGTCGCGAGATATTTATCATAACTACTGTTCATCTGTTTGTTGTATGTATGCGATTAAACAGGCGACTCTTGCCAGGCAAAGCAACAAAATGTTAAATGCCACTATTTTTTTTATGGATATGAGGGTATGCGGGAAGGATCATGAGAGATATTATAATCGTGCGAAAGATGAAGATAATATTCGCTTTGTTAGATCAAAGGTCCACAATGTCTTCCCTGTTCCAGGTACCGATGACCTTTTAATTCGCTATGCCGATGAACATGGAAATATCTATGAAGAAATATACAATATGGTAGTTCTTTCTCTTGGTTTAGAACCTTCTCATGATGCTGTTAAGTTGGCTCGTGATCTGGGTATTAGTCTTGACAAAAATAATTTTGTTGAAACCAGCAGTTTTACACCGGTTAATACATCAATTCCCGGCATTTATGTATGCGGTGCCTTTAATGCTCCAAAAGATATTTCTGAATCCATAGCTGAGGCTAGTGCAGCCGCCTGTGCTTCATCACTGAACACAGTATCCAAAGCGGCATTACATGAGCCTTTGGAAGACACCGGGCAAAAGCCGGTGCCGGCAGGGCTTACCATTGGTGGCGGTGTAACCGGCATGGTAAGTAGCCTGTGTTTGGCCGATCAGGGATATAAAGCATATCTTGTAGAAAAAACCGATAAACTGGGAGGACATGCTCTTAAACTGAGAAAGACTTTTAAGGGTGAAGATGTAAAGTCATATGTTAAAGAACTTATAGATAAAGTAGAAAATCACCCCCTGATTGATGTTTGTCTTAATTCCGAGGTTAAACATACGAATGGATATGCAGGTAATTTCAGTACCAGGATAGCAATCTCAACTTCAGCTGAAACTAGAGAAATTAATCACGGGGCTACTATTATATCAACAGGGGCAGATTTTCTTAGAACCAATGAGTACCTTTATGGAAAGAATCCCCGTGTGTTAAACTGGTTCCATACAGATAAAATATTATCTGAAGAACCCAATACAATCGAAAAGGCAAATACCTGGGTCTTCATACTCTGTGTAGGCTCAAGGGAACCAGAAAGGCCATATTGCAGTAAAATTTGCTGTTCCAATGCACTTCGAAATGCTTTGGAGCTCAAAAAACTGAATCCAGACATGGAAATATATGTTCTTTACAGGGATATGAGAACATACGGCTTAATAGAAGATTTATACACAGAAGCCCGTGATAAAGGGATAATATTTATCAGGTATAAACTCGACAGCAAGCCAGAGGTTGAACAAGAGCAAGATGGCGAGTTAATGGTCCGGGTTCAAGATAATTTGCTTGGAGAAGATTTAATTATTCAACCAGACTTTGTTACTTTGCAGACAGCTATTATTCCGAGGAATAATGAGAATCTGGCGAAGCTTTTTAATGTACCTGTTGATCAAGATGGTTTTTTAAAAGAAGCTCACAAAAAATTCAAACCCGTTGAATTTACCGCAAAAGGTATCTATTTGGCCGGGCTTGTTCATTACCCAAAGCCCATTGATGAGACCATTTCTCAGGCGCAGGCTGCTGCAGCTAAGGCGGTAACACTTCTTTCCAAGGAATGCATTTCAATTAATACAGAAGCAGCATCAATTGATCTGAAATTGTGTGTCGCATGCCTCACATGTGCCAGGATTTGTCCTGCCAGTGCGCTGATTATAAATGGTATGGGCAAGCCATATATTGAGCCGCAAAAATGCTTCGGGTGTGGTATTTGTGCTGTAGAGTGCCCTGTTAAGGCAATTTCATTAGAACATTTCAAAAATGAGCCAATACTTGCTGAAAGCAAAGCCATATTGGTGGATGCTAGCTTAATGAGTGACAGAGTTTGTTAATAAAATATTTTCATAGGAATATATCCAATGGAAGGCAAATTTGAACCTTTGGTCCTTGCTTTTTGCTGTAATTACTGCCCCTCCTGTTCGGCTGACCTGGCAGGATCGGCAAAAATGCAGTACCCGTCTAACATAAGGATTATTAAGGTGCCTTGCATTGGAACAGTCGGGACAATACATATCCTTAAGGCTTTGGAAAACGGTGCAGATGGTGTCTGTTTGATGGGATGCTTAGAAGGAAAATGCGAGTATTCTTCAGGGAATTACAGGGCCAGGAAACGGGTGCAATATGTTAAAAATCTTCTGGGCAAGCTATCTATAGAAAAAGAAAGGTTGGAGATATATAATATTTCAGCCGCTGAAGCCCGGAAGTTTTGTGAGATTGCCAGAGAAGTTACTGAAACGGTCAGAAGTTTGGGCCCAATACCATTGAAGATTGATAACTCTAAAATATAGGAAGAGTGATTATTATGAAATCGGGCAGTAATTTAGAAAAAATTTTATCCAGCGGGCAGTTTGCTGTTACTGCTGAATGTGGTCCTCCAAAGGGCACCTCTGCAAAGGTGATTCAGAGAAAGGGAGAACTTCTTAAATTCCATTGTGATGCCCTGAATGTAACTGACAACCAGACGGCAATCGTTCGAATGTCAAGCCTGAGTGGCTGTGTGTTTTTGAAACAGCTTAACGTAGAACCGGTAATGCAGATAGTCGTGCGGGATCGAAACCGTCTTGCTATTCAGAGCGATATCTTAGGGGCTGTTGCGCTGGGGATTCGAAACGTATTATGCCTTTCCGGTGATCATCAGAAGTTCGGAAACCATCCCACTGCCAAGGGCGTATATGATATTGATTCTATGCAACTTCTTCAGACATTAAAACATATGCGCGATGAAAAGAAATTTTTGTCTGGAGATGATATATCAGGAGAAGTGCCGCTTTTCCTTGGAGCTGCAGCCAATCCTTTTGCCGATCCTTTTGAGTTCCGAGTTATACGGCTTGCTAAGAAGATCAAGGCTGGTGCGGATTTTATTCAGACTCAGGCTATATTTGATGTTCCAAAATTTGCCACATGGATGGAGATGGTCAGAGACCGAGGCTTGGATCGGAAAGTCCATATACTTGCTGGAGTAATACCTGTAAAGTCAGTTGGTATGGCCCGGTACATGAGGAATAATGTATCTGGATTAAGTGTGCCAAAGGAATTAGTTGATCGTATGGGAGATGCAAAAGATGTTAAGGAAGAAGGCGTAAAAATATGTTTGGAAATCATTGAGCAGTTGAAAGATATCGAGGGAGTCCATGGTGTTCATATAATGGCTGTTGCGTGGGAAGATATTGTGCCTGCTATTGTGGAAAAGGCAGGACTTATGCCAAGACCAATAGTTTAAGTATGAGAATTTCCTATACCCGTAACCCGTAACTCGTAACTCGTAACTCGAGATGGAGGTGTAACATGGGATCAGGTGCCAAAATTATGGTGGTAGATGATGACCCGGATATGAGAGAAACCTTACAAATTATTCTCGAAGCTGTAGGACATACAGTTGTAACTGCTGCAGATGGTAAGGAATGCCTGGATAGATTAAAAGATGAAAGACCGGATCTACTTATTCTTGACCTCCTTATGCCGAAGATGGACGGATTTGCCGTTTGTAAAGAGCTCAAAGATCCAAGACGCGCAAAGTATGCGAAGATGCCTATCATTATTCTCACATCTGTTCGGGAAGATGCCAGTCAACGTCGCTATGAGCTGGAGACCGGAGTGAGGCTTGACGTGGATGATTATGTGGAAAAACCTATTGAGAGCAAGGTATTACAGGAGAGAGTCGCAAAGATATTGAAGAAGATAGAAAAGGAATAAAAGGTGCAGGCATGGCAGGGCAAAAAATATTGATAGTAGATGATGACCTCGATTTTTGCGAGGCGACAAAGCTTTTTCTGGAAAGCAAGGTTTACGAGGTAAGTCTCGCCCACGACGGCAAGGAAGGTCTTGAGAAAGTTCGGTCTGAAAAGACTGACCTGGTTATCTTGGATGTTATGATGCCGGAGATGAATGGTTATGATGTGTGTGTTATCATGAAGGCAGATCCGGCATTAAGCAGTATACCAGTCATCCTTCTAACGGCTGTGAGCCAAGAGATGTTCAGGACATCCTTTACAAAAGAGATGGGGCTCATGACGGAAGCTGACGATTATATTGCCAAGCCGGTTGAACCAGAGGATCTCGCAGAAGCAATTGAAGCGTTGCTTAAAAGAGAGGAGTAGAAAACCATATGTTGACCAAGCCCAACATGCTTGTGGTTGACAATAATGTAGCCATTTTAAATAAGTGCAGTCAACTCTTGTTAAGCAGGGGTTACCAGGTTCGTACGGCAGAAAGCAGTCAGGAGGCACTTTATATTGTGGAGAAATATCCGGCGGATGTCGATATCATGCTCCTTTCACTTGAACTTTCCCGTCTGGGCGCCATGTCTGTTATCAAAGTGCTAAAAAAGACTAAAAGCAAGATATTGATCATGGCCATGTCTGCTGACTGTGGTGAAGAAGCGATAGAGGCAATGCATGCAGGGGCATATGACTGCATTCGAAAGACATTTACAGTTGAGCGGTTCTGGACAAAGATAAACCGTATGATAGAAAGGTTCAGATTTGGCCGCCAGCTCGATATAGTCAAAAAGCAGAGACAGACGCTTCTCATGAAGGACAGCCATGATGAAGACACCTTGCAGTCTATCCTGAACACCATTCCGGAAAGTATCCTTATTTTAGACCAGCAGGGGAGCCTTGTTTTTTATAATTCTAATGCGGCTAGTCTGTTCGGGCTTTTGGCTGATATGGCCCTGGGTCTGCCCATCGAGAAGTGTGTGAAAAATAAAAATCTTTTATCATTTATCACAGAGACTATTAAATTGAGTCTGCCCCGGCATTCTGCCGGACATCGTGAATCCCTCATAGAGATGGACGATGTCAGGCTTCGCGTCTTTATGGATTCCTTAACAAGTGAAGATGATACAGTTATCGGCTTTCTAATTCAACTTGATGATATTTCACAGACAAGCGCCATGGACCAATTGAAAGCCGATTTTATGACGATGGTCTCACATGAGCTTAAAGCTCCCTTGAGCGCGTTGTTGATGCAGATATCCGTGGTCCTGGACGGCCTTGCAGGAGATATCACCACAAAACAGAAGGAACTTCTGGGCAAGGCAAAGGAAAAGACAAAGGGGATGATTGCCCTTGTAAATGATCTTTTAGATCTTCGCCGTATTGAGGAAGGGAAAGCCGTAGTGGTGATAGAGCCGTTAGATATGGCAGAGATTCTGCAAAGGAGTATCGATATAATGTCTTTATCCGCCAAAGATGAGAATATCACCTTTGATGTAAATATAGCTAAAGACCTCCCCCTATTCAGTGGTGACAAAACCGGTATGCAAGCTGTTTTTATTAACCTTATCAGCAATGCCATTAAGTTCACACCTAACAGGGGGCGGGTGGAAGTTGAATTGAAAAAGTCAGGCAAGGATCTCCGTATAAAGGTGGTTGACACCGGGATAGGTATTGAAAAGGAGGATATAGACCATATCTTTGATAGATTTTATCGTATCAAAACAGAGCGGACAAAGAATATAGGCGGATCAGGTCTCGGACTTTACATTTTGAAAGGGATTGTAGAAGCCCACCGAGGCACTGTCCATGTAGAGAGTGAAATTGGGAAAGGCACTATGTTTATAGTCTCTTTTCCGCTGGACAAGTAGTCAGTCCGTCTAATTAAGAGGTGAAAAAGGTTCTTTATAGCATAGAAAGTAATTAATCGTTAAATGAATAATACGACTCATATAGAGCATCAAGACTTTCCCCCTTGTATTCCCCATTAAAGACTGGAGTGTTAGCGGGCATGGTGGAACGTGGAAGATTGTTAGAGACGACCTTACTGTCTAAAATGGTATATGGTTTAGTATCAATCCAGTAAGGAAAGGAAAAATGACTTTTTAGAAAGGTCTCAAGATAAAAAAACATAAGATAATGGCTTCTAAGGTATCTAAAATTGGATCAGTATTAGTTATTGGTGGCGGAATTGCCGGTATCCAGGCGTGTCTCGATCTGGCAAATTCCGGATATTTTGTCTATCTGGTTGAAAGATCATCAGCCATTGGCGGAATTATGGCCCAGTTAGACAAAACATTTCCAACAAATGACTGTTCAATATGCATCCTCTCTCCCAAGCTGGTAGAGTGTGGTCGGCATCT
>JAPVWE010000041.1 GCA_028572035.1 Desulfobacteraceae bacterium
TAACGGAGAGCATTAAACAGTTTGCAAAACAAGCTTGGGATAAGGCTCATGGGGTCTTTTCTTCTGTTCCAAGCCTCCCGGCCTGGTCTTTTCTACGACTTATCTGCGGGGGAGTTTTGCCCCCTCCGCATTCCCCCGACAAGTCGGGGGCTGCGGTTTCCCCCGCTGATAAGTCGTGAAAAGCACGGCGGCCTCCCGCCAGTCACATCAGAAAAGACCTCATGAGCCTTGTGCACCCTTCTTTGTTATGTTCAATGCAAACAATTATGTGCTCTCCGTAGTAATATGTAAACCAGTTAACTTTAGGCACTTGAGCTCACTTTAGTCACTTTAGGCACTTCTTATAATTACTTCCGCCAGTATGCAGGGGCAAGCATAATGATAACCGTATATATCTCAAGGCGGCCGAGAACCATACAGAAGATCAGGGTCCATTTGCCCGGATCAGGAACAGAAAGGTAGTTGCCTATTGGTCCAACCAAACCAAATCCCGGCCCCACATTACCTATCGTGGCCGCTACAGAGGCAAACGATGCAACAATATCCAGGCCAATAGAGGCCATAATGATGACAGCCACAATAAAAAGGGTTATATAGAGGATAAAAAATCCCCATACACTATTCAATACGTCTACAGGAACCGGCTTGCCGCCAAGCTTTATGGGTCTTACAGCATGGGGATGAATAAGTCTGAAAATCTCCTGGTAACCATGTTTGACAAGCAATATGATCCTCATGATCTTTATTGCACCGCCGGTAGATCCTGCCATGGCGCCAATAAACATACACAACACAAGAATGATCTGCGATAGGGCCGGCCATTTTTCATAATTGGCGGTTACGAAACCGGTTGTTGTAATTATGGATGTAACCTGAAAGGCCCCACGCCTGAATGCATTGCCTATGGAATGATAAGCTGTCCCGTAGATATTATAGGTTACCAGAAGGACAAAGATAGCCAGGATAAAAAGAAAGACACGGCACTCCGGATCCCTGCCAAATACCTTAAGATCTCCCTTTAGAAACTTGAAATGGAGGGAGAAATTTACCCCGGCCAGGAGCATAAAAACGGTAATAACACCCTCAAAATAGGCACTGTTATACTGGGCAATGCTCCCATTCTGTGTACCAAATCCTCCGGTCGGCATGGTAGAGAAGGCGTGGCAGATGGAGTCAAAGAGAGGCATCCCACCTATAAACAAAAGACCTATCTCAAGTACGGTGATAAGGAGATAGACCTTCCATAGGGTTTTAGCTGTCTCTGAGATGCGAGGTTGCAATTTATCCACCACTGGACTCGGAATCTCAGCTTTATAGAGTTGCATCCCTCCCACACCTAAAAAGGGCAGAATAGCAATAGAGAGCACAATAATCCCCATCCCTCCGATCCACTGAGTTAGGCTCCTCCAGAATAGTATTCCCTTAGGGAGCGATTCGATGTTGCTAAGAATTGAGGCCCCGGTAGTGGTGAAGCCAGATATAGATTCAAAATAGGCATCAGTAATAGTACCAATTGAACCGGAAAACAAAAAGGGGAGAGAGCCAAAAAAACCGGCGCTTAACCAGCCAAGGGTAACAATGGCCATACCCTCTCTTTGACTGAGAGATGAGTAGTCAGATCTTTTGATGAGAAAAAAGAGGGTAATACCGCTCCCTGAGGTGATAACAAGAGAGTAGAGTAGGGGGTAAAAGCTTCCATCAGAATAAATGAGGGAGATGGTGAGAGGTGCAAGCATGGAAAGACCGAGGAAGAGATTGAGGATTCCGATCAACCGGAAGATCTGATGAAAACGCATTAAAAGTATTCCAGTTTAACGGTGAACAATTTTTCAAGCTTTGGTATAGCCCCTTTGAGGGCGAATATTATCAGGTGATCATGAGGCTTGATGACGTTATGGCCTCTTGGGATTATAACCTCTTCTCCCCTGACAATTGCACCAACAATGGCCTCTTTCGGAAATTTTACCTTGGATAAGGGAGTATTTACAATGTCAGAGGTCTCTAATGCCTCGAACTCAATAGCCTCTGCACCTTCTCCCTTGAGGGGTGCCACACATATCACCTTTCCCTTCCTAATGTACTGGAGAATGGCCCTGATTACAGAAAGTCTTGGGCTTACAACCGTATCAATTCCTATTGCAGAGACAAGGGGAATATAGCTTAGTTTTCCTATCCTGGTTACCGTCTTTTTTGCCCCGAGTGCCTTACCCAGTAAAGAGATAAGAACATTATTCTCTTCATCCCCGGTGACTGCAACCATAATATCCACATCAGCCACATTCTCCTCCATGAGGAGCTCCCGGTCTGTGCCATCACCATTTAACACAACCACATTTTCAAGCTTTTCGGCAAGCTCCAGGCATCTCTGGCCATCTCTTTCAATTATCTTGGTGTTAATAGTGGTAGTATCAAGTGATGTTGCCAAGGCCAGGCCAGTCTCACCGCCACCAACGATCATAATCCGGCTCAATCCTTCTTCTCTAAGATTCAGCAGTCGAAAAATATTTGGGACTTCCTCCCTACGGGTGACACAGTATATCAAATCATTTGCTTGGATTGTATCCTGTCCCTTGGGGATAATAACCGCTTCTCCTCTTACTATAACACCAATAAGGATGATATGTTCCAAATCGGTAAAGGAGGAAAGCTTTCGTCCGACTAATGGCGAGTCATCTTTTATGGTTATACCAATGAGCTTGATTCTACCATCAACGAAATCTATGACCTCAGAGGCCACTGGCACCTCAGTGAGCCTGAGCATGGAAGCAACCATCTCTGACTCAGGATTAATAAGCAGATCGATGTTCAAGAAATCCTGATTGAAGACCTCTCTATGTTCCATATAATCCGGATTCCTTACCCGGGCTATCTTGGTAATGTAGTCGGTTAGATATTGAGCGTAAAAACAGGCAATTAGATTTACCTCATCGCTATCAGTAGCTGCCACGATTATGTCACTTTCCTTAATACCTGCCTCACCTAATGTCGAAGCGTTGGTGCCTGATCCCAGAATAGCTTGAACATCTATAACATTCTGAATATGCCTGATTTTATTAGGATCCTTTTCGATCACAACGACGTCATGGTTTTCTTCCGATAGTCTCTGGGCGATATTAAAACCTACCTCACCAGCCCCAATAATAATAATCTTCATTTGCTATTTCCTTTGCTGCTAAATTGCGCCTTACATTTCTTTTTTTTAGCTCAAAACTAAGCTGAGTTTTAAGAAAGCCCAACCCAAAAGTCAATACATAAGAGATCTTCTCCTAAAGTGAGCGGTTCAGGGTTCAAGCCCGCCCTGGCGCGACACGATTGAAATATATTAAAGCCCATGCCGAATTCCTAAATTTGAGTCTCTATAATTGGGCAGTGCAAAGTCAGGTCTGGGCCAGGGGTTCAAAGGTTATAGTCTCCTGATATCCTTAACTTTATTCATGGCGATTGAGGCGTGACTCAGATTAGCCTCTTTCACCCATTGGGTGAAACGTAACACTTGTACCTATCAACGTGGTTTCCTTTTGCTAACAGCTAGTTAGGTCGTTTCAACCCGGAACCGTGAACGCTGAACCGCTCAACCCAGGCTTCTCTTTGTATTAGAAAACTACCTTGACTTTAGGCATTTCAGCTCACTTAAACCTGATGCAAGGGTCTATGCCCATTTTTCCTTTCATAATATTAATTTGACCCGGAGGAAAAGAAAATGATATACCACCCTTGTTCTTATTGCTGGACTTCAGTTCTTAAAAGATGGGAAACAAGCCAAAAGTTCCGAAAAAACTGGGTCAGTGGTTATCTACTGCCATTTGTGGCAATGATATCACTTCCTCCTGCCTTTATGTCTCTGCCATCGCTGCTGTTTATGTAGGTGCCTTAGCACCCATTGTCCTTCTTATAGTCGCTCTCATTCTCTATCTTTACCGAAAAATCTATACGGAGGTTGTGGAAGCCCTACCTCTGAATGGGGGAGCCTATAATTGTCTCTTGAACAGCACTTCCAAGTTCTCCGCTGCTCTTGCAGCATGCATGACCATTCTTTCCTATATTGCCACTGCGGTCATTTCTGCAAAAATAGCGGTAACCTATCTCCATAGCCTTGCTCCTTCTCTGCCGATGATCAGCGTTATTATCGGTACTATCATTATATTGGCCTTATTTGCCACATTGAACATTGTTGGCATCGGAGAATCCTCCATAGTGGCCTTTATCATTTTCCTGCTGCACATTTCAACCCTCACGACCTTATGTCTGTTCGGGGCAGGGAGACTCTTTGATGGTTTCGAGATTTTTTGGGCTAACTGGGCCAATGTCCCCACTGGCTGGGATCAATTATCTGTAACTCTTTTCCTGGGGGTTTCAGCTGCACTCCTCGGTATCAGCGGATTTGAGAGTTCTGCCAATTTTGTGGAGGAGCAAAAACCGGGAGTCTTCCGAAAGACCCTCCGCAACATGTGGGTAGCAGTATTCATCTTTAATCCGCTCATCTCTTTTCTCTCTCTCAGCCTCATCCCTGTAAGCGAAATCACCCAAAACCGGGAGCAGCTCCTCGCTTATATGGGAGGAATTCTTGCTGGCGATTTCCTTCATGATCTGATTGTTCTTGATGCTTTTCTGGTCCTCTCCGGCGCAGTCTTAACAAGTTACATTGGGGTAACGGGGCTAGTCCGACGAATGAGCATCGATCAGGTTCTCCCTAATTTCTTATTGAAACAGAACAAAAGAAGGGGGACTTACCACAGGATCACCATTGGGTTCTTTCTCCTTTGCACGTCCATTCTGCTACTCACCGGCGGGGATCTTTTCTCCATAGCCGGAGTTTACACAATCTCTTTCCTGGGGGTCATGAGTTTGTTTGCCCTCGGAAACATACTTCTAAAGATTAACCGAAAGGAATTGAAGAGAACCTTCAGGGCGGGATGGATTACGGTCCTCATTGGGCTTTTTGCTACTGTGAGTGGAATTGTGGGCAACATAATCATCGATTACAAGAATTTGATCTATTTCTTGTCCTATTTTGTCCCCACTGTTTTGGTTGTAAGTATTGTTTACGCCCGGATAAGACTTCTTAAATTCATTGTTTATCTTGAAAATAAACTCATGGACAGGATATTCATCTGGCGCTCCATCATGATCGACAAAATCATGGATATTACCACCCAGGAGGTTCTGGTCTTTACCAGAGGGGGAAACCTGCCAAAGCTTCGTCGGGCCTTTGATTACATTGTCAAGAATGAGGACAGCAAAAAGGTTTATGTGGTTTACCTTCAAAGCGAGAAGAACGATAAGATCATAAAAGGCCTAAAGGATGATCTCGAGGTGTTAAACCGGACTTATCCTGAAATAGACATTGAGTTCATTTGTCGGCCGGGTAGTTTCGGTCCAGCGATTGTTCGCCGATTTTCAAAGGAGTTCAATATCCCCATCAACAATATGTTTATCGGCAGCCCTGAAGAAAAGCACAGATTCACCATCCAGGAACTTGGGGGGGTCAGGGTGATATTTTAGGCTGTCAGTCATATAAGATGACCCTACCATTGATCAGTGATACCAAGTTGCAATCATGTCATTGCGAGGAGCGAAGTGACGTGGCAATCTATCCTATTGAGATTGCTTCACATGCGTTCGCAATGACGTTTATAAATAGTAGCCGTTTGAATGCAACTTGGTATGAGGCCTTTTCTGGCATTGTCAAGAGGAGGGTATAATCAGAACAGTTTTTTTTGGGTGAAGGTTTCTTTTGCTTTACGAGCAAAGCCGAAATGTCTGTAGGCAAGACTGGTAGCCACTCTTCCCTTTGGCGTCCGATTTATGTAACCGCATTGTATCAAAAACGGCTCATAAACCTCTTCCAGGGTATCCTTTTCTTCACTTAGGGCAGCTGAAAGGGTATCAATCCCTATTGGACCGCCATCGAATTTCTCTATTATTGTCAGCATTATTTGTCGATCCATCTTGTCCAGACCCTTATCATCCACCTCCAATATATCCAAACCCTTTGCTGCCACTGAATGTGTAATTATCCCTTCAGCCTCAATCTGTGCGTAATCTCTTACCCTTTTTAGTAACCTGTTAGCTACTCTTGGTGTTCCCCTCGATCTTTTTGCAATCTCGAGGGAACCTTCCTTATCAAGCTGGATCCCAAGAAGAGTTGCAGTCCTGGACACAATCTGATCCAATTCCTCGGGCTTATAAAACTCCAACCGTAAGATAACGCCAAACCTGTCTCTTAAAGGCGGTGTGAGCAAGCCTGTTCTTGTAGTGGCACCAATCAAGGTGAAGGGCGGGATGGAGAGTTTGACTGTCCTGGCTGATGGTCCTTGGCCGATAATAATATCCAGCTTGAAATCCTCCAGGGCAGGGTACAGTATTTCTTCCACCACATGATTCAGTCTATGGATCTCATCAACAAATAGGACATCCCTGGGCTCTAAGGACGTCAAAATGGCTGCCAGATCACCTGGCCTATCTAATACCGGTCCCGAGGTAGTTTTTATGTTTACACCGAGCTCATTGGCTATTATATGGCCCAGGGTAGTCTTGCCAAGACCAGGACTGCCATGAAAGAGAACATGGTCTAAGGCCTCAGAACGCCCTTTGGCTGCCTCTGTAAAGATCCTGAGATTTCTCTTGATATCCTCTTGCCCAATAAACATATCCAATCTCGGTGGTCTGAGACTGAATTCTAGTGAGTCTTCCTCTGCCTTAGGTTTTGGGTCTGTGACTCTTTCTTCCATCATTATCCGACATTACAGCTTTTAATCTTTCACTTTGAGAGAACTCTATCTTGCCAGATTCCGCAAGGCCTCCTTCAGTAATGTATCAAGAGTCATATCGCTATTATTGCGTAAAACATTCTCGATAACCCTTCTAGCAGATTTACTCGGGTATCCAAGGTTGATGAGGGCTGATAAGCCATCGTCAAAAACCTCCTTATTCTTTATCTCTACTCTCTCTCTTGGCAGCACCCCTGCCCCCTCTGACAGGTAAGATGCCTTTTCTCTTAACTCCAGGGTTATTCTCTGAGATGTCTTTTTGCCAACACCTGGAGCAGCAGCGATCCTTTCAGAATCGGCCCTCACAATGGCACCGAGGAGATCCTCGAGACCAATACCAGAAAGGATATTTAAGGACAATTTAGGACCGATACCAGACACAGAGATCAGGAGTAAAAAGACCTCCTTTTCTATCTCTGTTTGAAAGCCAAAGAGTTGAAGCATATCTTGCCGGACATGTGTGTAAACATGCAGACTTACCTTCTCCATCTCATCCGGGAGTTGATAGAATGTGGAAAGAGGGATAAGAATCTGATAGCCAACACCGGCTGTATCTACTATTACCGATTGAGGGCTTTTACTAAGCAGTATGCCAGTTAGATGAGCTATCATGTAATAGTGCCTAAAGTCTGAAGTGCCCGCCCGCTTCCGAGTTCCGGAATTCGGAAACTCGCCTGAGCAAGAGCGTTGTGGGCAGGCCTAAAGTGAGCTAAGGTTTAAAGTGGATACAACAAAGAAACCACAAATTGAAACTCAAAATAAACCAATTAACCATTAACCAAATAACTTCAAGTTAAATAGGCCGCAGATTTTCGCAGATTTATCCGCCATAAGTCAGGCGGGTTAATCTCTGTCCAAAAAAGGAAATTCCTATAAAATTCAATTAAGTACTTAGGGCTCAAACCTGACCCAATTATGGTGACATATTGCAGTGGCTAATGCATCCGCTGTATCTAAAGACAATTGGGTATCGATCTTAAGGATTAGCTTAACCATGGCCCTCACCTGTTCCTTGGTTGCCCTTCCGTAGCCGACCACCGATTGTTTAATCTGCAAGGGGGTATATTCAAAAACCTTTAGGCCACCCTGAATAGCTGCTACCAGGGCAGCTCCTCTTGCATGACCTATCTTTAAGGCGCTCTTAACGTTCTTGGCAAAAAAGACATCCTCAATAGACATTTCCTCTGGGTGATGGGCCTGGATGATTTCAGTGAGGGAAAGAAAAATATTATGGATCCTCTGGTGAAATGGCCGAGAATGAGGAAGGGAGATTTCACCTCCTCCTACATAAATCAGCCTGTTGTCTTCCTTTTTTACGAGGCCATACCCTGTTACCAGGGAGCCGGGATCAACCCCAAGGACCAGCATTAGCTGATGGTCTCCATCACCTCATCAGGGATATCAAAATTGGCATATACATGGTTAACATCATCGTTATCTTCAAGGAGTTCCATGAGGGTTAACATCTGTTGAGCATTCTTACCATCAAGATTAACGGTTGTCTTGGGGATCATAGTTATCTCTGCCAGGATATATTTGTGTCCGGCATTGTCAATGGCAGTTTTTACTTTCTCGAAAGAGGAAGGTTCAGTAATCACCTCAAGCTCTTTCTCGTCTTCTTTGATGTCCTCAGCCCCAGCCTCCAGGGCCAGTTCAAACAACCTTTCCTCATCTATCTCATCTTTTCGAAACACGATAAGACCCTGCTGAGAAAACATCCAGGCTAGACAACCTGCTGCCCCCAGGCCACCTCCATATCTCTCAAATAGGTGTCTCACATCCGCCACAGCCCTATTTTTATTATCAGTCAATACCTCCAGCAAAACAGCGACGCCGCCTGGGCCATATCCTTCATAGGTGACTTCTTCATAGTTAGAGCCTTCTAAATCTCCGGTTCCTTTCTTTATAGCCCTTTCGATGTTTTCTTTGGGCATATTTTCTGCCTTGCCTGCGGCTATAGC
>JAPVWE010000042.1 GCA_028572035.1 Desulfobacteraceae bacterium
AGCAACTCGTCATTGTCTTCTAGGGCCTTTGTCCGTGTGCGCCGGTTTGAAGCGGCCTACCGACTCGTCTTTGTGAGGGCATGGTAAAAAAAGACATCTCCATGCTCATACATCTCACCAAGGGTGACTATTTGGCCTTGAGTAAAGGCCAGGAGTAGTTATCAAAGAGCTAAAATGTTACAAAGAAAGGAGTTAAGGAATGGCAGATTACGAGGCATTAAAGAAGAAGGTCCAGGAACTTGCAGAACGAGTGTGGGATGAGCCAGGTATAGAAGCCAGGTTCAGAAAGCTGGTTCAGGAAGGCATACCTGGGAAGATCAACAACCGGGATGAGATTATTTCCCATAAACATGAGATCCTGGATCGAGTTCAGCGGCTGGGAGAAGAATACGAATACCTCAGCCATAGCTGTGCTAAGGGCTCAGCTTTGGCAGTAATGCACGAATTCGGTCTGGGCAATATGGAAATTATCAAGGCCCTGTCTCCATTTCCTGGACTTGGTATGATGGGATGGATCTGTGGGGGTGTGACCGGCGGCCTTATTGCCCTGGGCCTCTACTTTGGGAGCGACGATTTGGTGAACTACGAAGCCACCGGCCTCACTATGACTGCCGCCCGGAAATTCATACCTCGTTTTGAGGAGGAAGTTGGCACGATTCTGTGCCCAAAAATACAGGAAGATGTGATATTCGGTAGGTATATGGACCCGCGGGGTAGCCAGGATAACTTTGAGGCTTTTAAGAGAGCAAAAGGCTATGAGAAGTGTGCTCTGCCCCCGGGGATAGGTGCCAGGATTGCCGCTGGGATTATCATCGAAAGTATGTTTGACGAATATCACCTTTAGTGCAAGATCTGGCTGAGGAACAGCTTAGTGCGCTCGTTTTGCGGGTTTTCAAAAAACTCTTCCGGAGTGTTTCCCTCTACAATTTGACCAAAGTCCATGAAAAGCACCCTGTGGGCAACGCTCTTGGCAAAACCCATTTCGTGACTGACCACGATCATGGTCATGCCTTCTTGAGCAAGTTCTATCATAACATCCAGCACCTCCTTGATCATTTCAGGGTCAAGGGCAGAGGTGGGCTCATCAAAGAGCATGACCTTAGGATTCATGCAGAGACTCCGGGCAATGGCGACACGCTGCTGCTGCCCGCCTGAAAGCTGTCCTGGATATTTTTTGGCCTGCTCAGGAATATGTACCTTATCCAAAAAATACATGGCCGTTTCTTCAGCCTCGGCCTTAGGAACCTTTCGTGCCCATATGGGCCCTAAAGTCAGGTTTTCAACGATCGTCAGGTGAGGAAAGAGGTTGAAGTGCTGAAACACTATGCCTACTTCTGCGCGGATTTTCTCGATATTCTTTATGTTATTGGTCAGCTCAATACCATCGACGATGATCCGGCCCCGTTGATGCTCCTCCAGACGATTGATGCAGCGGATTAGGGTTGATTTCCCCGAGCCTGAAGGGCCGCACACAACAATACGCTCCTTTTTTTGCACGGTCAGGTTTATGCCCTGGAGCACATGGAAGTCACCAAACCACTTGTGCATATCAATGATTTCTATCATGGCTTCATCAGACGACCGGTTTTCAGTATCTTTTGATAATCCCTTATTCATAAAACCCTCTCGCTACGGGTTACGGGCTGCGCGTTGTATATCCAATATCAGTGATGAAGTGGTTAATCTCCTCTTGACAACTCCTTCTCCAGCTTTCGGCTGTAATTCGACATTGAAAAACAGCCTAAGAAATAAAGTATGGCAATAAAGATATAGGCCTCCCGACTGAATCCCATCCATTCAGGATTGGAAAGCACTGATTGGGTGGTCTTAAGCAGGTCGAAGAGTGCAATGATCACCACAAGGGATGTGTCCTTGAACGCTGAAATGAGAATACTCACCGTGGGTGGTATCACTATTTTTAATGCCTGGGGCAAGATAACCAGGCGCATGGTTAGGTAATAATTTAATCCCATGGATTCCGCTGCCTCATACTGCCCGCGGGACATGCCCTGTAAACCGCCCCGGACTACCTCCGCAATATAAGCAGCGGTAAACAGGATAATGGCAACCTGGGCCCGGAGAATCTTATTGATGGTGATCCCTTCAGGCAAAAACAGGGGGAAAATGATCGAGGACATAAACAGCAGGCTGATCAGAGGCACGCCACGGATCAACTCGATATATAAGATACAAAGCAGCTTGAGGGCGGGCATCTTGGATTGACGTCCCAGGGCCAGGAGAACGCCCAGGGGGTAGGCGGCGGTGAGGCCGAAAACAGAGAGCAAGAGTGTCAAGGGCAATCCCCCCCACTGGGTACTTTCCACCGGGGTCAGTCCGAAAAGGCCCCCTTTCATGAGCAGGCCCATGGTGAAAAGTCCCATGATCCACGCATAACCTAACGGTTTTTTCCAGTGATTCCGGTCCCTGCTGTAAAAAAGCAGACCGAACAGAATCATCATGGCGAGCAAGGGACGCCACTGCTGTTCGTAGGGAAAGAAACCGAAGATAATAAACCGGAAGTTCGTGGAGATAATAGACCAGCAGGCACCCGCAGCCTCCCTGCACCCCTGTCCGGGCGTATGCCATACACTGTCAATGAAGGCCCATCGGAAGAGAAAAGGCACGGTCTTCCAAAGAAAGAAAAGGATCACAATAGTAAGAATGGAGTTAAACCAGCCATTGAAAAGGTTGTTTTTTACCCATCCAATAACACCCACACTGGTTACAGGGGGTTTTAACTCCTCTAGGTGCGTCCCTTGAATAGCTTCTTCCATGTGACTAACTAGTGCTTGACCGAAAACCTCAAAATAAAGAGTTTCAATTTTACTCAGGCAATTTCAAGAGGCTAAAATTACTTGATCTTTTCAATCCAAAATCCGCAATCTTTACCCCGTTAAATTCCGAAGGACTATTTAACCGGGGCGCAATCCAAAATCGTGCCTGAATGGACTTTTCGTTCAGGCACTAACTATCTCTCTACTAGAGCCACTCTTTTGTTATACCAGTTCATAAAGGCCGACGTTGACAGGCTGAAAATTAGATATACCGCCATGATCAGGGCTACCCCCTCAATGGCCTGTCCCGTCTGATTGATGGTCGTGTTAGCCACGGAAACAAAATCGGGGTATCCGATGGCCACGGCCAGGGAACTGTTCTTTGTCAGGTTGAGCATCTGGCTTGTCAGTGGCGGGATGATCACCCTGAGGGCCTGTGGTAAAACTACCAAGTTTACCACGAGGGGAGGTCTTAGACCGATGGACATGGCGGCCTCTCTTTGCCCCTTACTGACTGACTGGATCCCCGCCCGCACCACTTCTGCCACGAATGCGGCGGTATATAAGATAAGCCCCAGCAAAAGCGCAATGAACTCAGGGCTGACCGTTATGCCGCCCTCAAAGTTAAACCCTACAAGTTTGGGGATATCCATGTTCATGGGTGCGCCGAATGCCAACCAGGTAATTGCGGGAAGCCCCACAACAATGCCCATAGACACGCGAAAGACAGGAAACATCTTCCCGGTTTTCTCTTGTCGCTTCCTTGCCCATCGGCGCAGCAAGTAGACTACCCCACAACCCACTAAAAGGGCCAAAACCATGTATTTATGGGCCGGATGCGACTCCGGAACTGCAAAGGCCACTCCGCGGTTACAAAGGAAGAGGCCACTTATGGGGCATAGAGCCTGCCCGGGGGAGGGAAGGGTTTCGTAAAAAATGGCGTACCAGAAAAACAACTGGAGCAGCACCGGGATGTCCTGCATCACCTCAATATAGATTGCTGCCAGTTTTGAGACCAGCCAGTTACTGGACAGACGGGCGACCCCTAAGATGGCCCCTAAGATAATCGTGAAAACGACCCCTATAAAGGCTACTTTTAAGGTATTCAGAGCGCCGACAACCAGGGCTCGGCCATAGGAACTGGCCGCTGAATAAGGGATAAGGGATTCGCCGATTTCAAAGGAAGATTCCCTTTGGAAGAAAGTAAATCCTGTGGCAATGGATTGTTTTTTAAGGTTGAATAGGGTATTAGATACAAGATAATATGCCAGCAGCCCCACCATGGCGAGCACGGCAATCTGAAACATGATGGCCCGTTTTTTGGGGTCAAGCCAGAATGGAACCTTGCCCGGAAGTGCGTTCTCCATAAATTTGTCGTATCCTCTTGTAGCGCCAATCTTCTCTCTCAACCTCTCAGGCATAGGTATCGGCTTTTGATCTTATCGCTTCACATCAGGCCGCATGTCGGCCAGCGGTGGTTAAAACAAAGGTGCCCCTGTTGAGGGGCACCCGGAGGAAGGACTATCTAAATGCTGCGGAGTACATGAGTCCGCCCCTTGTCCACAGGTCATTCAAACCGCGCTCAAGCTTAAGCGGCGTATTGGTTCCGACGTTGCGCTCGAAGATTTCCCCATAGTTGCCCACCTGCTTGATGATATTGTAAGCCCACTTGTCATCAACACCGAGGGCCTTGCCCATACCAGGGGTTACGCCTAGAAAACGCTGGATTGCTGGATCGTTGCTTTTAAGCATGCTGTCCACATTTTTTGAAGTGATGTCGAATTCTTCAGCCTGTATGAGGGCCATGACCGTCCAGTTCACAATATCATACCACTGATCATCCCCGTGACGGACCACAGGGCAGAGAGGCTCCTTGGAAATAATCTCAGGCAACAGGACATAGTCGCCTGGATTGAGAGCCACGGAGCGGTGGGCGGCCAATTGTGAGGCGTCCGAGGTCAGGCAGTCACACCGACCGGCAAAAAAGGCCTTGGAAAGCTCGGCAGTCTGTTCAATCACGAGCGGTTTCCACTGCATCCTATTTTTCCGGAAAAAATCCGCCGCATTCATCTCAGTGGTTGTTCCCGGAAGGACACATACCGTGGCACCCTCCAGGTCCTTGGCACTCTTCACGCCCAATTTCTTGTGAACCAGGAACCCCTGACCGTCATAATAGTTCACATGGGCGAAATTCAGGCCGTTCACGGTTGTGCGAGTCAAGGTCTGGGTGGTATTACGGCATAAAACATCAATCTCTTTTGACTGAAGCGCGGGCAAACGCTGCACGCCTGTCAGGGCGGTAAATCTCACCTTGTTGGCATCGCCAAAGACCGCGGCCGCAATCGCTTTTGCCGTATCCACGTCAAGGCCTTTCCACACACCTTTTTTGTCAGGCATGCTGAATCCAAATACCGCGCCATTTACGCCAGCTATAAGAACCCCTCTTGACCGAACCTCTTGAAGGGTTCCTGCCACAGCCACACCTGCGGTAGCAATTACTGCTACCGCCACCATTACTGCACATACTTTGAAAAGTTTCATCCCTTGTACCTCCTTTTAGGTTTAAAGGTTACCTTTTTGGATTGCACCAACGCAATCCCCTATTGTTTATCCCGACTTGCTTCCTTAAGCTGGAATATCTTAAAGAATGAAAAAGAACAACCCCGAATTTAGATAACATGAAGTATTTGTATTTGCAATTAAAAAACATTTATTGGGCAATGATTCCTGAATTCCTTTACACCTTCAATTTTTGCCAGATGCTTATAGTTATGCCTATGCCATGGAGAGTGTTCGCCAGTCAACATCTCTTTTTTTTGAAATAAATAAACTATCTTATCTAACTAATTTTTTAACAAATCCAAGACAAGATTTAATTTCAAATAGTTTAAGTTCGAGGGTCGCAGTCCCTATATAGCCAATTTTACTAAGGGCATTGAAGATGTTTTTGAAGTCAACAATGCCTCTGCCAGGAGGAAAATGTAGATCATCTTCAGGTGTATTCCCTCCAAGATTATCGTGGAGATGAATGTGCTTTATCCTATCTGGAAATACTTGGATGAAACCAAAGGTTGTATTTTCTTTCCTTAGAAGCTGTCCATGCCCTGCATCCAGTGTTAGGTTAAGCAGGGGAAGCTCATTAAAGGGAGGCTTAAGATCATGCCAATCTTCGCTTAGGTTTTCTAAACAGATGATAATCCCTTTTTCTCTGGCCTTATTAATGATTGTCCTTAATAGTTCGATCTTAAAAGCAATTACATGAGCTTTGACATAACGGCGATCCATCCAGAGATGAAGGGTTAAAAGGGACATATTTAGAATGGGCATAATATCCAGGATATCTAATACATGCGGAAGATAGTATCTCTTTAGAGAACTTACATCATTGGGATCACCCTCTCTTGGGCCATGGCACAGATAATAAAGATGTGTTTTTTCTATTAGTTTTAAGAACTTGTTAATGTTCTTTTTGAATTTATTTAGATCACCTATAGGAATTTCAGCAAATTCGAGTCCTAAATCATGGAGGACCGCTACGTCCTCTGGGTTCCTGGCTGTTCCCCCCAATGCAATTCTTGATTTTCTAACAGGCTTACTTTTCATCGGAAATTCGGATCATTTGCTTTTTCCCCTGGGGTACAATCCCCTGCCTGAGATCTAACGTGTACACCTTGACCGGCGAAGGAATTTCGCCTATGCTCGGTACTCAAATGCAATTGCGATCAACTTCTGAAGATCTACCGATTCTTGAGCCAGCTCTTGAACATCTCCCTTTTCCTCTTAAGGTATTGAGGGCTGGATAGAGTGATGGATAAACAACCTATTATTAACTTATGATTTTAGTGCTTTCAAATAAGATTTTAGTGATTATAGTATTATTAATACTGATCTTTGGAGACGAAAGCAAACTGGAGGATGAGAAAGAATGAAAATTCTATTGACTGGTGCAAGTGGACGACTTGGTAGCGAGTGTAAAGATGTTTTGGAAAGTGACTATGAAATCATTGCCCCAGATAAGGAAGAGTTGGATATCACCAGTTGGGACAAGGTAATAACGAGCATTAGTCAATTATCGCCTGATATCATTCTTAATTGTGCTGCCTTTACCAAGGTAGATGAGTGTGAAACAGAAAGAAAGATATCTGAGAGAATTAATGTGGAGGGCACCAGGAACTTGGCACAAGGGGCGGCCAGATATGATAAGGTCATTGTTCACATATCTTCCGATTTTGTATTTAATGGCCGAAAGAGACTACCCCAGCCCTATTTTGAAGATGATCCCATGGATCCCCTCTCTTTTTACGGTTTAACAAAGATGGAGAGCGAAATGGCCGTGAAGCAGAATGCTCCAAAATATGTTATCATCAGGGCTGGTTGGCTTTACAGTATTAGAGGAGAGAATTTCCTGAAGAAAATCCTTGAGCTCGCTCTTAAGAAGGACAAGGAGTCCATATATGTTGTTAATGATCAGTTCGGCTCCCCTACGTGGTTCTATAGGCTGGCCCGGCAAATCAAGCTATTGATTGACAACGGAAAAGAGGGGATTTACCATGCCACTTCAGAGGGCTACTGCAGCAGATATGAATGGGCAAAGTATTTCTTGGAGAAAATGGAAGTTAAGATCCCCGTTTTTCCCTGTGCCACCAAGGAGTATCCTGCACCTGCAATAAGACCAGTCAATTCAATCCTTGAGAACAGACAATTAAAGAGAGAAAGGCTTAACATCATACCGAATTGGCAAAAGGATCTTGACATTTTTATTGATAACTATGGTGAGAAATTATTAAAAGGAGAGGAAGAGACTATTATTTAATCTTAGGCTCAAGGGAATAATTTGAAACCTTGTCTATTTTCATTTGCAATAATCATCTCTTATCCTTATAATTGGTTATAATTGTAAATGAAAGAGGCTTAATAAAGAAAAGAACAACCTAAAAGAGAAGGAGGCAGAAAATGTTCGTGAGGGATGTAATGACAATGAATGTGGTCACTATTCCGGGCCACACATCTATAGCCGATGCAAAAAGGATTATGGACGCACACAAGATTCGCCGTTTGCCAGTAGTAGATCGGGGAAAGCTTGTCGGTATGGTTACCGAACGCAGGTTAGAGGCATATACACCTTCGAAAGCGACATCTCTTAGTGTCTGGGAGATTGGTTATTTACTTGGAAATACATCCGTAAAAGATATTATGGAGAAAAATGTAGTTACCGTAAATCCAGACATGACTGTAGAGGAAGCCCTGGGCTTGGCCCAAGAGAAAAAGGTAGGTGCATTGCCAGTTGTAGAAGATGGACGAGTAGTGGGTATAATAACTACAAATGATTTCTTTTATAAGGTTGCCAATCCCACCCTCGGTATTGGCATGCCTGGTACCCGGGTCCAGGTAACCAGTAAGACTGACAAAAATATACTTGAGGACATATGTGCGGCGACATCTCAGAAAGGTATGAATATTCTGACGCTTCACATGATATCTTCCACCGAAATCGGAGGGAAGGATATAGTTGTTCACGTGGACACTGAGGATGTCAGTAACATGGTTGAGGAATTAAAGGATAAAGGCTATGAGGTTCTTGTAAGGAAACGATAGACCAACCAAGACCTTGTTTGATAAAAACCGGCTTAAAAAAAGCCGGTTTTTTTTCAGTATGTCTCCTGCCTAGAGCTATTCACCAGGGTAACGTCAAAGTCCAGGGTATGTGTATCTTTTTTTTGATTATGCCCCTGGCCCAGACCCCTGGCCCAGACCTGGCATGTCAAGATGCGGTGATGGAAAGTGAGGCATTCATAAGCAGTGAAAACAGTTGCATATCCACATCCCGTCGCACCAGGGC
>JAPVWE010000043.1 GCA_028572035.1 Desulfobacteraceae bacterium
GGGTTGAAAGGGGATTAGAGGCACAGAGGACTGGAGAGGCGCCGCCTGCCTTGAGTGTTCTTGCCAGAACAGCAGTCTCCGTAGTTATATGCAAACATGCAGAAATCCTCAGGCCTGATAGGGGTTTTTCTTTAGAAAACCTCTCTTTTATTGAATTCAAAACAGTCATGCTCTTGTTTGCCCACTCTGTCCTGAGTTGACCTGTGGCTGCAAGATCTATATCCTTGATGTCATAATCCATGCGCTCTCTCCTTAATTTTCAATATATTGTTAGATATCTACCGAAGCTCCGCCTCAAATCTGCCAGGCACGATTTCAGTAAGCAAATCCGACCGAATACCTGTCTGCCTTGCCTGAACTCATCAGTCACTGCTAGGGACCATCAGGAAGGCCAATACGACCCGGTTGTTATTGGAAGAACAAGCTACCAGATGGCGGGCAGGTCGAAATCCCTGGCCCAGACCCCTGGCCCAGATCTGCCATGCAAGGACTTAATTTTATAGCTCCTGCATCATTAGTATTAAAGCGGCAATTGCTTTTTACAATCACGTCGCGCCAGGGCAGGCTCGGCATAAATGTTAGGTTCTTAACTTATGTAGACGACTATACGGCCTTTTTCAGCTTTTCAGCGAGATCCGTCCTCTCCCAGGTAAACTCCTCTATTTCACGTCCAAAGTGTCCGTAGCAAGCGGTTTTTTTGTATACAGGCCTCAAAAGGTCTAAGGTCTCAATTAAGGCAACCGGCCTCCAATCAAATTCCTTTTGTACCATTTTTGTCATCTCTGCACTGGGCACAACACCGGTTTCGTAAGTATCAACCATTAAACCAACCGGCTCCGCCTTGCCAATGCTGTAGGCCACCTGGATCTCACACTTTTCAGCCAGACCAGCGGCAACTATATTCTTGGCAATATAGCGACACATATAGGATGCGCTCCTATCCACCTTGGATGGATCCTTGCCAGAAAACGCACCGCCTCCATGGTGACCAAATCCTCCGTAGGCATCCATGATAATCTTCCTCCCGGTCATCCCACAATCTCCTACGGGATCGCCAGTAACAAATCTACCAGTGGTATTTACAAAAAACTCTGTGCTTTTATCCATCATTTCAGGGGGGATAACCGTCTTTATCACCTCTTCAATAATTCCCTCCCTTAGAGTATCATAATCAACATCAGGGGCGTGCTGGGCTGCAATAACAATTGCTTGAACAGTAACAGGTTTTAAATCAATATACCGAACTGTTACCTGAGATTTTCCATCTGGCCTCAGCCATGGAAGCCTTCCGGATTTGCGGACATCGGCAAGCCTCTGGGTAAGGTTGTGGGCAAGATAAATGGGCATTGGCATAAAAACAGGGGTGTCGGTGCAGGCATATCCGAACATGAGCCCCTGATCACCTGCTCCCTTTTCCTTGAAAAGACCGGTACCATTAACCCCCTGTGCAATGTCAGCTGACTGTTTGTCAATGCTTGTAATAACAGCACATGTCTCCCAGTCAAAGCCCATGGATGAGTCGTTGTAGCCTATCTCCTTTATGGTCCGTCTGGCAATTTCCGGCATCTCCACATAACAACTGGTCGTTATCTCCCCTGCAATAACTGTCATACCTGTAGTAACCAGGGTCTCACAGGCAACCCTTCCATATTTGTCCAGGCCTATAATCTCATCAAGTATGGCATCAGAGATCTGATCAGCTATCTTGTCCGGATGTCCCTCTGTTACAGACTCAGATGTGAATAAGAAATCGGTGTTCATTTTGGCTTCTCCTCTTCATTGACTATTAGTGTCAAGGCAACTCAGCTTTCAGGCATATACTAAAAGCAAAGCAAATTGTAATTGATAAAAGCTCCGCGTGTGGAGGACTGACACGCCATAATTATTAGTTATTTCTTTTCTCAGGTGGGCTAACAATACCACCAGATATGATTAGTTTGAATGCATCTTCAACACTCATATTGAGGTATACCACTTCATCTTCTGGTATAAGGATATAAAATCCACTCGTAGGATTAGGCGTTGTCGGGACAAAGACATTCATCATATCCTTGCTGGTTTTGTTCTGTACCTCCCCCTTGCTTTCTCCCGTGACAAAGCCAATAACATGGACCCCGCGCCTGGGATATTCTATTAGTGCTACCCTTTTAAAGGCATTGGTCTTCTGCAAAAAAAGGGGCTCAAGAAGCTGTTTAACGCCTGTATAGAGAACCCTTACCAAGGGGATACGATCCACTATGTTTTCCCCGAGGTGGACTATCTTCCTGCCAATGAAGTTTCTGGTTAAAATACCGACAACAAAGACAAGGATAACTACCAGGATAAGACCAAGCCCGGGTATATGAATCTGGAGGTAGGTTTCTGGCAGGTACTTGGCAGGGATATACTTGAGTATCGCATCCATACCCCTGATCAAAACCCAGATAACGTACACCGTTATAGAGATTGGTAAAATTACCAGCAGACCGGTAAGGAAATAGTTTTTTAGGTTTGTTCTTAGGCGTTTCAATTTTCCCTCACTTATTTATCAACCTGGCCTTTCCTACCCTTACAGCCAATGCCAAAACGGAGAGTCTATCTTGATCCAAGGGGAATGTAATACTTTGTTCCTTTTTCCATCTTTTCTATTTCGGACACTAACTTATCAAGATCAGACGGCTCATTAACAAAATCTATCTCAGAGGCATTGATTACCAAAAGGGGGGTTTCTGTGTAATGGAAAAAAAACTCATTGAAGGCCTGATTTATTTGATCCAGATATTTGAGATTTATTGATCTTTCATAATCCCGATCCCTTTTCTTAATTCTTTTTTTCAAGATCTCGGTTCTTGCCTGCAAGAATATAACCAGATCGGGCCCTAATGTTCTAACCTTCAAGAGGTTGAATACCTGCTCATATAAGCTGAACTCTCTGTCATCCAGGTTAAGCCTTGCAAAGATTCTGTCCTTATCAAAGAGGAAGTCTGAGATGACAACCCTTTTGAAAAGATCGATTTGATTTATCTCTTCCTGCTTTTGAAAGCGCCTCAGTATAAAGAAGAGCTGTGTCTGAAATGCAAATCTCCTGGGGTCTTCATAGAAGTTGGCAAGAAAGGGATTTCCTTTGCTATCCTCTAAGATGGTTTTGCCATTTATCCTTTCAGCCAACAATAGAGCCAAGCTGGTTTTGCCTACCCCGAGAGGACCTTCAACGACTATATAGCTTTTTTTATGCAATTTTTGGTCCTATTTCTATGTTTAGAAGCTAAATATCATTGACTTTATTGTGTGTCAAGGAATTGTCTTAGGTAGTGTCAAGATAGAGCTCAAATGTATATATTCATCTATGCTGAGGGTCTCGGCCCTTCTCTTTGGATCAATAAGGCATTCTTTGAGGGACTTTGCGATCATCTCTCTGGATAAAGACACCATTCCCCTTTCAAGGGAATTAAGGATTGTCTTCCTCCTGCAACTAAATGCTGCCTTTACAATCCTATGGAAGAATTCCTCGTTTTCTGCCTGAAACGGATATGGTTTCTCAAAATCAATCCCTAAAACCATAGAATCCACCTTTGGTTTGGGGTAAAAGGCATCCCTTTTGATCTTGATAAGGGGGCATATCTGGGCATAGTATTGAGTGATAACACTGAGGGCACCGTATTCCTTTTTTCCTGGCATGGCAGTCAACCGTTGTGCCACCTCAAATTGAAACATGAGGATAGCACTTCTGATATGATTCCGATTGATTGTAAGCTTTTCCAAGAGTGGAGAGGCGATATTATAGGGAAGATTGCCTACTATCTTGATCTTCCGTTCAAATCTGTCACAGATCTCTTGAAGGTCTAATTTCAAGACATCCCCGGAAATAAATGTTATCTTTTCCTTGTCTTTCAGGGACAGTCTTTCTCGTAATATAGTTATCAATAATGGATCTTTTTCTATAGCCACCAAGTGACAAATATGGGGCAGGATTGGGATCGTTAAGGCCCCCAAACCTGACCCTATTTCTACAACCACATCGTTTTTATTGAGTCTTGCATGGGCTATGATTTCATCAATTATGGCAGGGTCTTCCAAAAAGTGCTGCCCCAGTCTCTTCCTCGGCCTAAGCCCTGATTTGGTTAACAAGGCCTTAGAGATTCTCAGGCCTTGCTGAGCTTTCTTGATTTGCGCCATGAAACAAAAGCCTTAAAAAAATAAAAGAAGATAAAATATGAAGGTGTCGCAAATATGATGCCCAAGACAATACCTCCCAGCAGAAAGGCGGCAACTACCATTCCACCAGCGCCGAGGATTTCAGTTACCACACCTAAAAGCTCTCCATGATTAATTGCCTCCACCACTGGCGCCAGGGTCTTTGTGTTATGATCAAACCCCAAGATCAATGATCCTATCCTATAGCAGTATTTGTAAACAAGATATATGGTTACAGGATTACATATCCAGACTCCTGCCGCTGCTGTTATCTTGCTTGCCTTAAAGACTAAGGCCAACGACACAGCAATGATTGTGTGAAAGGGGATAGTCGGCATCATACCTGAAAATATACCAAAGGCCATCCCTAAGGCTAACTCATGGGGATGGCCTCTGAGCCTGATGAGCCTTAGATATATATATCGAAACCAACGTTGAAAAAACATTCTAGCCAAGAAAAGAATAGGGAGCAATTCATTGCCGAAATAGGCAGGAACATACCAAATGAGGTATCTAGATTTGATCTAAAGGAAATCTTGATCTCGCATCTAAGGTTAGATCACTCCTCTGGCCTTTTATTATCCTGTGATAACCGGCAACAGCTATCATAGCCCCATTGTCTGTACAGAATTCCGGACTTGAGACATAGAGATCAATTCCTTCACTGGTCATCATTTCCTGTAATTTGCGGCGCAAATGGTTATTTCTAGCTACTCCTCCTGCCAGCACAACTGACTTTACCCCAACTTGAGCAGTGGCAGCAATCACCTTATCGATGAGGATATCAATAACTGCAGCCTGAAATGAGGCAGCGATATCTGCTATCTTGATTTTGTTGTCCCCTGCTTTATGGTCGCGCCATTTCTTGACATACAGGGCAACAGCAGTTTTGAGACCGCTGAAGCTGAAGTCAAGAGAGTCTTTGGATAGGTAGGCCCTTGGAAAATCAATGGCCTCGGGCCGGCCTGTAGCTGACAGTTCTTCTATCAGAGGTCCACCAGGATAACCTAATTCCAGAAGTTTTGCGATCTTATCAAATGCCTCGCCTGCTGCATCGTCCAGGGTCTGACCCAACACGGTATAATCCCCGAACCCTCGGACAAGGTAAATGTTTGTATGGCCGCCTGAAACAGTAAGGGCTACAAAGGGGAAGGGGGGGGACCCTTTTTCCAAAAAGATAGAGAGGATATGCCCCTCCAAGTGATTTACTCCTACCAGGGGGATGTTGCTGGCATAGCTATAGGCTTTGGCGAAGTGAATGCCCACTAAGAGGGCCCCAACAAGGCCAGGCCCAACAGTAACTGCTATTGCACCGATATCTTTATTATTTAGTCCAGCTTTTCCTAGTGCTTCCCTCACAACAGGAACAATATTTCTAATATGTTCTCTTGAGGCAAGTTCCGGGACCACTCCCCCATACCTGCGGTGAACAATAACCTGAGTGTTAACAACATTAGATAATAGTCTATGTCCATCTTCTATTAGTGCTGCACAGGTGTCATCGCAGGAGGTATCTATACCAAGTATAATCATATTACTCGTTACTCGTCTACTTCGGTGGCGGACGCATTCTTATAAATTTCTTTTTTCAACGAGCACCCGGCAACGAGCAACCAATGACGAGCCAATTACTGTTTGGAGGCCTTATCCTTTTTCAACTGATCTATGCGTTCCACCACCTTCCTGAGATGCTCAGCTATCAATTCCGCCTTCTGGTAACGTTGGTCAACTTCCTTGATCAAGGCCTTATCTATTATCTTTTCAACAACAGGTGGTATCTTCGGATTAATCTCCCTCACTGAGGGGTGTTTCTCTCTGGTAATCTGGTACATAAGTGATGTAATATCTTCAGAAGCAAAGGGTTTTTGGCCGGTGAGCAACTCAAAAAGAACCACCCCCAAAGAGAATATGTCTGAACGCCCGTCAACCTTTTTCCCACTCACCTGTTCGGGAGACATATAGGACGGGGTGCCCAAGATAACACCGGTTTTTGTCTTGGATGAAGATGTGATCCTGGCGATGCCAAAATCCGTCACCTTGATATCTTTGGTGTCTTTGAGTAGCATGATGTTTGCAGGTTTTACGTCCCTGTGGACAACATTACTGCCGTGAGCAAAACCTAAGGCATCGGCCACCTGGGCTGTAATGCTTAGAACATCTCTCAAAGGGAACAACTTCTCTTTACGTGTGAATTTTACTAAATCCTCACCATGGATGAATTCCATGGCTATATAGGCCAGGTCCTGTTCTTCACCGGCATCGTATATAGATACAATGTTAGGGTGGTTCAACAGTCCGGCTGACTCTGCCTCCCTGAAAAAGCGTTCCTTTATCTCACCTACCTCTTCTTGTTCAAATTCTGTTAACCGTAAGGTCTTTATGGCAACGGTCCTGTGTATCGTTGGATCTTCTCCCTTATAGACAATTCCCATGGCACCCCTGCCTAATTCACCGGAAACCTCGTATCTGCCAAGGGTTGGCTTGGTATCCAGATCTGCTATTGTTACCCCAATGTCACCAGGATGGGCGGCACTGTCACCGAAGATTATGGTGGATTCAACACCCTTTAGTTTAGGCATCCTTTCACTCAGATCCTTGAAATCGCTACTATCTTCAATGATCATATTATACGTTGATAATGCCTTGCTAATCTGCCTCTTTCTTTCATAATCGAGCCCAAGATTATATAAAAGATCCTTGACCCCAGGCTCATCTATAGGACATTTCCGAAATTTTTCAAAGGCCAGATCAAGCATTCCTTGTTGCTGGAATGAAAGACCAAGGGCCTTGTTTGTTTCTACAGAATCAGCCTCCACCTTTTCTTTTGTCCTTTCGGTGATGAAGAAACGTATGCTAACAACCAAGATATAGCCCAGAATCAAAAGAGCTATTTGGGGTGTAATCTTAAGCCACATATTTGAGTGAAAAAAGAGGACTGTCCCTGCTGTGCCGTAAGAGAGAAAGAGGATTAAGGTCATGATGGCACCCGTACCAGCCTTTAGCCTGGGCAGGAGAAATGAGATATAGAGCCCGAAAAGCAAGATAAGACCCAGCTCGACAAATGTGAAATATTGAGGCCGAACAAAGAATTCTTCCTTTAATATATTGGAGACCGAATTGGCAATTATCTCCACGCCTGGTAGGGTACTGGAAACAGCTGTAACAAAGCTGTCCCCAATTCCCGGGGCAGTGGGCCCAATGATGACAATTTTGCCCCTGAAGAGGCTTGTCTGAAACTCCTTTTTGAGAACCTTCCTGAATGGTGTTGCGTGAAATGCGACCCCTGGCCCATCGTTCCATTTAATGAGGGTTGGCATATCAAAACCTGTGGCTGCAATCCTGAGGGTCTTGGATGGGGTGACCTTTATATCGATTCCCTCTCCCAGGATAAGCCTGATGTCACTATCATCTAATCCTTTGAAGGCCTTTACAATCGCCATGGGAAATGATGAAACAAATGTGTTTTCCAAATAGCCAATGGCATGGGTCTGACTCCTGATGGAGCCATCAGCATCTGGGAAGAGGTTTATATGACCGATGCCTGCAACTGAATCCGCAAAGGAGGGTAGGAGTGGTTTTATCTTGGAATACCACCTAATGGAACTGATGGCCAATTCGTCCTTTAGACCATGTATAACTTTATAGGAGTTTTTGGCTATGTAATCAGGAATTTCTTGGTCCCTTCCTGTGCTTGTTGTATCGAAGTAGATAGGGAGAATTACATTCCCGGCCTTTTTAAAGGCCTGGGCTAATTTCGCGTCATTATCCAGATCACGCTCTGCCTTATTTAATAAACCATAGAATGTCTTGGTAGATGAGTCTTTATTAGTTAAATTGAGATCCACGTACGTCTTCTTCAGTTCTTTAATCGTTTTGAGGCCAGTGCCCTCCTCTGGCTCAATAAACATGATATTCAGGGCAATAACCTTGGCACCGGCCATTGCAAGGTTGTTTATCCCATTAGCAATAATATTCCTTGGCCAGGGGAAACGGCCGATTTCAGCCAAATCATCATCGTCTATGACAACTATCTCAATATCTGGATTTCTCTCGCCAGCGGCACTGAGCTTGGAGCGGAGGTCAAATGTCTTTTTCTCTATAACATCGGTAAAATCGCCAAACCCTGTGCCGACCATGATTAGGAACACAAGAGTAAGGATCAGGCCAATTAGCCATTCAGCAATACTCTTTTTGAATAACATCATTCCTTCCCCTCATTTTTTGGTAACGTTGAAAAGTTGAGGCATTGATGGTTAATAGGGTAATGAGTGTTTCTGAAAGGCGATATCTCAAAGGAAATTCCACCGTGTTCTGCAGTGGTCAAATATTTGGGGTTTGCT
>JAPVWE010000044.1 GCA_028572035.1 Desulfobacteraceae bacterium
TTTGTCAATATAACTTTACGAGCTGACCATAAAATAAATTCAAGCAAAACATGTGCCAGTTATTACAACATTGAATCTTACCATGTCCATTGGGGCGTGATCAACTCCCTTTCATATCTTCCTTTTTGATTTTATGAACGGAATTACCTTTGTTCCATCCTTTGATGAAACCCTTTTAGTAGCTCCCTTTCCTATATTAGCTGAATCTGATTCGGGGGTGAGGGGATTTACAGCCTCGATCTTTATCGAATTACCTTCCATAGTAAATGGAACACCACTTATGTACTCTTCCTTCAATATCCAGGTAACAGTTCTCAAGGGGATAGTCAAAATTAAAAGCTGTACCCTAAACCAATCCTTTTTTATATCAGGCTTTATGGAGTCAATTCTGGCAAAAAAGCTCGGTTTGTCTCTATAATAGATGAGTACAACATCTCCTATAGTGGCCATAATCTTCTCTTTGAGTGTAATTTTTCTTTATTCTTTATCACAATAAACACTATAATTATAGAGTTTTTCTGAAGTAACAATTTTCCTGGAGTAGATATCCTTTACAATTCATCTGGGTTTGTTTAGAAAAATACTGCTTTTGCAAAAGGAGTGGTGCAATGAAGCATAATTATGATGTGATCATTATTGGGGCAGGACCAGCTGGCATCTTCACTTCCATGACCCTTGCTAAAATGGGTATTGGCAGGGTCTTGCTCATCGAACAGGGGAAGGACATTGACAAGAGAGATAGGCGGTCAGGCCGAGACATGCTTTGCGGATGGGGTGGGGCAGGTGCCTACAGTGATGGAAAACTAAACCTCTCAACAGAGATTGGTGGATTTCTGAGTGAGTTCATGTCCTCGAAAAAATTGGAAATACTCCTACGAGAAGCAGACAAAATATACTTAAGGTATGGCGCACCTGAAAAAATTTTTGGTGCCAATCTACCTGAAATAGAAATTCTTTCTGCTAATGCTCGAAAGGTAGGATTAACCTTTGTGCCCACAATGATAAGGCACATGGGGACAGAAAACTGCATCTCTGTTCTGGAAAGGATGCGCCAAGACCTAACGGATGAAACATCCATCAAAACTGAATGCAGGGTAGAAGAGATCTTAACTCATAAGAATAAGGTAACCGGTGTCAGGCTTGCGGACGGCCAGGTGATAAATAGCCACTTTGTGGTGGCTGCACCTGGCAGAATAGGAGCAGGGTGGATGAAATCCCAGGCTGATCTATTGAATCTATCCTCTGTTCCTAGCCCTGTAGACATCGGGCTACGGATTGAGGCACCAGCACCTATCATGGAACCCTTAACAAAAGAGGCATATGAAGCCAAGCTGATCTATTATTCCAAGACATTTGATGATAAGGTCAGGACATTTTGTATGAATCCATACGGCGAGGTCGTGCTTGAACAATCTGATGACATTATCACAGTGAATGGTCACAGTTATGCCCAAAAAAAGTCAGACAACACCAACTTTGCCCTTCTTGTAAGCAGCACATTCACAGACCCCTTCCATGATCCAATTAAATACGGCAAGTATATCGCTTCTCTTGCCAATATGCTTGGAAAAGGGCCGATTATCCAGAGACTTGGTGACCTTCTTGCAGGCAGGAGATCAACAGAAAAGAGGATCGGAAAATGCATTACAAAGCCCACCCTTCATAACGCAACCCCGGGCGATCTCAGCTTTGTTCTTCCTTATAGGTACCTAAAAGATATCATCGAGATGCTTGAGATACTGGACAATCTTGCACCAGGTATCTTCTCCAGGCACACACTCCTCTATGGTGTTGAGGTTAAGTTTTACTCACACCGGATAAAATTGACAAACCATCTTGAATCTGACGTAAGAAATCTTTTTATAATAGGAGATGGTGCTGGCATTACCAGGGGCCTCATCCAGGCCTCGATCAGTGGAATAGTAGCCGGAGAAGAAATTGCAAGTAGATTGAAAGGATAATAGAGGAAAGGGTTTCTCTTAAAGCTGAGGTCCAAGTATGGCAATGGATACCATCCGAATCAAGGGCGCTCATCAAAACAATCTGAAGAACCTCAGTCTGGATATCCCACTGAACAACATCACGGTAATCACTGGTGTCAGTGGTTCAGGAAAGTCTTCTCTCGCCTTTGATACCCATTATGCCGAGGGGCAGCGCCGCTATGTTGAGACCTTTTCGCCTTATGCCAGGCAGTTCATGGAAAGGATGGATAGGCCTGAGGTTGATAGGATTGAGGGTATCCCTCCAGCCATTGCAATTGATAACAAAGGGGGTGTCCGGACCTCACGATCCACTGTGGGCACCATGACTGAAATCACAGACTATGTAAAACTGCTCTACTGCCGCCTGGGGCAGCTCCATTGTGAGAAATGTGGAAACCTTGTGGTTCCAGAAACCCCAGAGCATGTGTGGAAAGACCTTGAAGATCTTCCCCGGGGAACTGAGGTTGTGATAACCTTCCCGTATTCTTCAAAATCTGATTACCATGACCAGGTGAAGAAGGAATTGGGCAGAATAGGGCTCGACCGTTTTTTCTCTGACGGCAAGATCAAGTCAATTGAAGAATGGAAACCAGGAAATGAAAAGCTCCACATTGTGGTAGATCGTTTACTGTTAAGGCATTCTGACAGGAAGCGGATTTTTGACTCCCTTGAGCAGGCCTTCCGTTTTGGAAGAGGCACCCTGGATTTGTGGATAAAACCTGACAGACACCTTTTCTTCAGCAATCAGCTTGAGTGTGCAGTGTGCAAAATAGCCTACAAGAGGCCAATTCCAAACCTTTTCTCCTTCAACAGCCCTATAGGCGCATGCGAGACGTGTAGAGGTTTTGGCAGGATCATAGATATTGACCCTGACCTTGTCATCCCGGACAGCTCCCTTTCCCTTGATGAGGGTGCTATAAGACCATGGGGTAACTGGAGGAACCCCCGTATGGAATTTGAAGATCTGCTAGAGTTCTGTCAAGACAATAATATTCCCACTGACATACCTTTTAATGATCTAACAGAAGCCCAAAAAGAGGCCATTATCGAGGGGGATAAAGAATTTTACGGGGTGAGAGGTTTTTTCAGGTGGCTTGAGACCAAAAAATACAAGATGCACGTGAGGGTGTTTCTTTCCCGCTATCGAATCTATAAGGCCTGCCCGGATTGTAATGGCGCAAGGTTTAAGAAAGAGGCCTTACTCTATGCAATAGGAGGGCTAAACATTGGCCAGGTATATTCTTTGACTATCGATCAAGCCAGTGACTTTTTTAAATCCCTTGATGTACCTTCAGGAGATGATGCCAGTGCCCTGGTCCTGGATGAGATTAGGAGCAGGGTCACATACCTCCTTGATGTGGGGCTTAGCTACCTGACTCTGGACCGCCAGTCAAGGACCCTTTCAAGTGGTGAGCTCCAGAGGGTGGCCCTAACATCAGCCCTTGGTTCCTCCCTGGTCAATACCCTCTATATCCTGGATGAACCTAGCATTGGTCTCCATCCAAGGGACAACAATAGGCTCATCAGGATTATGAAGAAACTCAGGGACATCCAGAATACCGTTATTGTAGTTGAACACGATCCTGAGATTATTGGGGAGAGTGACTTCATGCTTGATCTGGGACCGGCGGCCGGGACTCAAGGTGGAGAGATAATGTACTTCGGCCCCACAGCCACTGTAAATGGTTCGATTACCGGCCAGTACCTTAAGGGACAAAGATGTGTTCCTCTTCCTGACAGAAGGAGAAAACCCTCAGAAGGCACATGGTTGACTATTGAGGGTGCAGCTGAGCACAACCTGAAAAACATAGATGTTCAGATTCCATCGAGGCTCTTTGTGTGCCTGACTGGTGTTTCTGGCTCAGGAAAATCTACCCTCGCCGAAGAGATACTCTATAGGGGAATCAAAAAGGCGAAATCTGACCCCGAGGGCACACCCGGTCGCCACAAGGTAATAACAGGTCTAAAGGAGATCGGCGACGTGATTATGATTGACCAGAAACCAATTGGCAGGACCCCACGAGCCAACCCCCTCACTTATGTACACGCCATGGATCCCATCAGGCGCCTTTTAGCAGACTCCGATAGGGCCATTTCAAATGGCTTTGGGCCCGGCTATTTCTCCTTCAATGTTGCCGGAGGCAGGTGCGAAACCTGCAAAGGGCAAGGCAGCGAAAAGGTGGAGATGCAGTTTCTCTCAGATGTCTTCATTACGTGCCCGGAATGCCAGGGAAAACGCTTTAGGAAAGAAATTCTGGAAATCACTTACAAAGACAAAAACATATCTGAGATCCTTTCCATAACAGTTGATCAGGCCCTAACATTTTTTGACAAGCAACCTAAGGTAAAAGCTTCCCTAAAATCCTTAGCTGATGTGGGCCTTGGTTACATCCAGCTTGGTCAACCAATAAATACCCTTTCAGGGGGAGAGGCCCAGAGACTTAAGCTCTCTCGTTATCTGAAATCCTCTGATCAGGGTCCCACCCTTTTTATACTTGATGAACCAACAACAGGCCTTCATTTTGCTGATATAGAAAAGCTTATTTCCATACTCCATAGGCTTGTAAGCCAGGGCAATACAGTACTTGTTATAGAGCACAACATGGATGTGGTTAAGAATGCAGACTGGGTAATCGATCTAGGTCCGGAAGGAGGTGATGCAGGGGGCCAGGTTGTTGTTGCTGGAACCCCAGAAGAGGTAGCCAAGCATACTTTTTCCTACACTGGAAGATTCTTGAAAAAACATCTTGATGGTTCAAGAAGAATTAAACCAGGCAAACAATTTAGCAAACCTGCTTCAAAATCCATAGTAGGCCTACCAGGGGCCATTTCTATAACAGGTGCCAGGGAGCATAACCTCAAAAACCTCAGTCTTTCTATTCCCCGCCAGCAACTGGTGGTTTTAACAGGTGTTTCTGGTTCAGGGAAATCCACCCTTGCCTTTGATATCCTTTTTGCTGAAGGTCAGCGCAGATACCTGGAAAGCCTGGCACCATATGCCCGACAGTATGTAAAAGTCCTTGAGAGGCCGGAGATAGATGTGATCACAGGGCTGCCGCCTACAGTAGCTATCCAGCAAAGGATACGTTATGCCAGCCAAAGGAGTACGGTTGGAACCCTTACAGAGATTTATCATTTCTTGAGACTTCTATATAGCAAACTCGGCTCGCAACTGTGTCCAGTTTGTGACCGGGAGATGTCAGCCCAATCAAAGGAGGCAATCTTAGAAAAGATTAGACATAAGTACAGTGGGAAAGAGGCAACTATTCTGGTGCCACTCGTGGCTGGACGTAAAGGCTTTCATAAGGATTTACTGGCCCGGGCCATGCGTAGGGGGTATAACGAGGCCAGAATTGATGGAAAGCTATTACAACTAAAGGAAGGTATGTCCCTGAGCAGATATCAAGAGCATACCATTGAGTTGGTGATTGGCACTATTCAAAGCTCCGACCCTGACCAGGTCGTAAGCCAAGCCCTGTCCGAAGGTAATGGGACTTTCATAATTATGGAGAGGAATGGGCAGGAGAAGATCTTTTCTCTAAAAAAGGTTTGTCCCTCGTGCGGTATTGGTGCTAAAGAGCTCGACCCAAGGCTTTTTTCTTTTAACAGCAAACATGGTGCCTGCCCCAGATGCGAAGGATTGGGCCATTTGGTCCGCCTGCGGCGGATGGATGGAGAGAGCAATGCTATCTGCTACACATGCGGCGGAAGCAGGTTGAAACGAGAGGCCCTGTCTGTAAAGGTCAAGGGCTACTCCATCTGGGACCTGGTTCAGCATCCTGCTGAAAAACTACAGGAGATTCTCAGGGGATTTTCTTTCACCAACCAGGAGGCCCTGATAGCTAATCCTATTATAGATGAAATGCTCACGCGACTTATCTTTATGAATTTGCTCGGTGTGTCATATCTGTCTCTTAGTCGAAGCGGGGAAACACTTTCTGGTGGGGAGGCCCAGAGGATTCGCCTGGCAGCACAGCTTGGATCCAACCTTACCGGAGTATGCTATATCCTAGATGAGCCAACAATCGGGCTCCATCCAAGGGACAACCGGATGCTCCTTGATGCTCTCAAGAAACTAAAAGAGGGGGGAAACTCTATTCTGGTCGTAGAACATGATGAAGAAACCATCAGGGAGGCTGATTACATAATTGACCTTGGACCCGGAGCCGGGAGAAAAGGCGGGCAGGTGGTGGCATGCGGAACTATAGAAGACCTGAAAAAGGTTCCAGAATCAGTAACAGGGCTATCCTTTGCCAGACATCCCCGCAAGATTACCTCAAGGCTAAGGCCATATAAGACCTCCCCCCAGGTCAAGGTCCGGGGTGCAACCGAGCATAATTTAAAGGGCATAGATGTCGGATTACCCCTTGGAACATTGATCTGCATCACGGGGGTGTCTGGCTCTGGCAAATCCACCCTCCTGAAAGATGTTCTGTATAAGGGATTATGCAACAGGTTGTTTCAGAAAGAAGGAGAAACTGGCTTGTGTAAGGCGATCCAGGGATGGGAGTCAGTACATAGGGTGCTTGAGGTGGACCACAGCCCTATTGGCCTCACTACCCGATCTGTACCTATCTCATATGTTGGATCTTTGTCTGAAATACGAACCCTCTTTTCAATGACGCCAGGGGCCAGGGCGAGGGGATACAGACCTGGCAGGTTTTCATTTAACGTGATTGGGGGTAGGTGCGAGGCCTGCAAAGGCCACGGCTCGATTAAGGCGGAGATGAGTTTTCTGCCAGACGCATACATCACCTGTGAGGTATGTGAAGGTAATAGGTTCAACCGGGAGACACTCGATATTACCTACAAGGGGAAAAACATAGCAGAGGTCTTGAGCCTTACCTTTGAAGAGGCTACGACCTTCTTCTCGGCCATACCAAAGATTAGGCGAGCACTCCGGGTGGTGTGTCAAATAGGCCTAGGCTATCTCACCCTGGGACAGCCAAGCCCTACTCTTTCCGGGGGCGAGGCCCAGAGGATCAAGATTGCCAAAGAACTGGCAAAGACCTCAAAAGACCACACCCTCTACATCCTGGATGAGCCCACTACAGGACTGCACATGGCTGACATCTCAACCCTGATCCAGGTGTTGCAGGCCCTCGTAAACAAGGGAAACACGGTGGCAGTAATTGAACACAACATGGAGATCATAAAAGAGGCGGACTACATCATCGATCTTGGTCCGGATGGGGGTGAGAAAGGGGGTTATGTAATAGCAACCGGCTCACCTGTTGAGATTATCAAAAATGGCAGAAAATCCTATACAGCAGATTATTTAAGGAGATACTTAAACAGTCACAATTGCCAGCTTCATTGACAGAATTCCTAGGTCACAAAGAAAACTATTGAATCAAAAATGTCAAATGACAAAGCTCAAATGTCAAATGAAGCCCAAAATTCAAATGAGAAAATAAGAATTTTGACCTTTAGTCATTTGAATTTCATTTGGCATTTCGATTTTGACATTTAGGCTTAATGCAAACAGAGAGCATGCAAAATCAGTCGAAACCTCATAGTAGTTGAGTAAGGAGGCTATTTTCAGGTGAAAGGGAGCAAACTCATCTCATTCGATTTGGATAGCACCCTTGTTGATCCTACCTATACAACCTTTGTATGGGAGATTGGTATCCCTCGGCTTTATGCAGGAAAATACAATACCAGTCTTTCTGAGGCTACATCCCTAGTGAAGGCCGAATATCAAAGCATTGGTGATTCTGCCTTAGAATGGTACGATATCAAATACTGGTTTGAGTACTTTAAGCTTCCTGGCAGGTGGGAAAATCTGTTGGAGGAACACAGGGATAAAATCCGGCCATTCCCGGAAGTTAAGGAGGTGATAGAGGATCTGGTGCAACACTATGAGCTTATTGTTACATCGAATGCAGCCAGGGAATTTGTTGAAGTAGAGATAAGAGAGGCAGAAATTGAAGATTATTTTGTCAGGATTTTTTCAGCCACATCCGATTTCAGGCAGGTTAAAAAGACACCTCAAGTCTATGAGAAAATCTGCAATATTATGGGAACAAAACCATCGAATGCTGTCCATGTGGGAGACCACTATGAATTTGACTATGTAGTCCCGAGAAGTTTAGGGATTGAGGCATACTATCTTGATAGAGATGGAAGAAGACCCAAAGACAGCTATACTGTAAAGGACCTTACGGAGTTTGCTAACCTGATAAAGAATCCGAAGGCGTCCGTTGATAGTTGTCAATAGCCCACCGGTTGCTATTGGATAAATCAGGCCAGTCGTTGACTTTCTTCAGGAGTCAACTCCTGGCCTGCAAAGTTCCAGGTACCGCCCCGAGTAACCCCAGCCTACTACTTCTTCTGCTCCATTTCTTCAAGTTGTCCGTGCATCTTTTCAGCGTTCTCCCTCACATAGTCCCTCACCTTTGCATCCAGTTCCTTGTAGTCATCTAATGTATCTTTAAATGCAAAGAGGTCCAGTTCACAAAGGGAGAAAAGTGATCCATCTGCCGGATCCCTCCAG
>JAPVWE010000045.1 GCA_028572035.1 Desulfobacteraceae bacterium
AGATTTCTTCCCGTTATCTTCCATGCCGGCGTATCGCCATCACATGTTGTAATGCTGGCCTTGTCGACAGTATAGGAATCTTTGCCGACCTTTTGGATCTTGTTGCCTTTTATATAGAAATGGTTTGCTTTGAAGAATATGGTTCCATTATGTACGGTTCCAGTCTCGGCCTCCAGGTCCATTTCCATGCTGCTTCCGGTCAGAATATCTTCCCCGGCTGTCATGATCACATTGCCTGTTGCAAGGGCCTTCATGGTTTTGTGATCAAAACGTACAAAATCAGCGGTAAGTTTTCTGTCCTCTTTGGTTATGACTACATTACCTCTTGCAATATATTGATCAGCTTCTTGGTCGTAACTTATCTCGTCTGCAGCAATATTCCACGGCTCAACAGCACGATCGCCGGACAATCGGTCTTGAGCAACCGAAACTATGAGGGTATAATTATCATCACCATAATAGAGGTGAGAACGGGCTTTAATTATGACATAGTAAGTTCCAGCTTCAGTGACTGCCGCAGAGATTTTAGTTGGGTCAGCACTGTTTGAACCATCATATTCTGCTTCTGATAGCACATCGCCAGAAGCATTCTCTATGGAAATATCCCATCGACCAGAAGAGATATTACTCACGTTGAAATTAGCAGTAATAACAGCAGCGCCTGAAGTGCTGAGGGAAAACCAATCCTCATCCTTTTCTGATGAAAGTTGCCCTTTAATTGACACCCCTGAGCCTATAGAATTTGCATGAGCCAGGTTATTATTTGGCTCAATTTCATCGCCTTCATAGTATGTGCTACTATCAGATGGACTGGTGATGGTGGCAGCAGGAGAGGTGTTGGTAGGTTCGTCTGCATAAACAGGGATTGCACCCAGAACAACGAGTATAAGTGCAAGGTGGGCCATAATGTTGCAGATGTTACAAAAAGATCCTGAAGACATGGCATAGGATCTAATCAATCTGTAAGCAAAACTCTGGCATTTGTCCTGCGCTTTATCCTGAGGCATCAAGACCGGTCATTCTTAAATTATGAAGTACAAACTCCATATGAGTTGTAGAATAACATCTTGAACATAGCTAAAATATTAACTATAAATCCAACTTAGTTGAAAAAGTCAAGATGTAGTTATGAAAACACCTTTTTTCAAAAAATAATGAATATACCCTCAACAAACGGCAATGGCATTTATGCAGGAGGATTATATGCATTTTCTCCCTTTGTCTTTAGACTTTTGGGATACGTAAGGTAAATAGTCTTAAGGTGTTAGTTTTGAAGTGACGGGGCTTTTTCTTGTCAGGCCTAAAGTATAACAAGACCAAACCCCCGATACCCATCAAAACAGAAAGAATCTGACCCATGGTCATAGAAGAAAAGACAAGGCCGAGCTGTGGGTCTGGTTCACGGAAAAACTCAACAGAAAACCTAAAGATGCTATAAAGGAAGAGAAATAAGCAGAAAAGTGTTCCTTTCTTAAAAGGGAAATCCTTTATCCACCACATGATTGTAAAAAGGAGAATCCCTTCAAGGAAAAGCTCATAGAGTTGAGAGGGATGCCGTGGAAGATCTCCCCCTGACGGAAAGATCATGCCCCAGGGGACAGCGGTTACCCTACCATAGAGCTCGGCATTAAGGAAGTTACCAAGCCTCCCAAGGCCTAAGCCAATAGGAGCAGATACGGCAACAAGATCAGCAAATTCAAAAAAACTGGCTCTATGTCTTCTTACGTAGATGAGGCCAGAGAGAATAATACCTACCAGTCCACCATGAAAGGACATACCCCCTTCCCAGAGAGCAAATAGTTTTAATGGGTGGATGAGATAAAAGGGAAGATTGTAAAAGATAACGTAACCAAGACGGGCTCCAATGATAAGGCCTATTATGAGAGTGAAAAAGAGCTTATTTACTATATCTATATCTATATCAAGCCCTTTTTTTCTTATTTGATATTTTACCAGAAGATAAGAGGCCATGAAACCAAGGATATACATGACCCCATACCACCGTATCTGAAGGGGGCCAAGTTTAACTATTATTGGGTTTATGGATGGATAGCTCAGCATTTGCCTTACATTCTCTTTCAAGGTAACTTAATAGGCAAGAGAAAAAAATCTGAAATTCTAAGAAAGTATTAGGCCAATGAATATAAGAAAGGGAGATACCATAGAGTTGACAGTAGAAAAGGTTGTCTATGGTGGCAGGGGACTTGCCCATCTCAATGGCATGACAATTTTTGTGGATAAGGCCGTCCCAGGTGACAGGGTTATTGCAAGGATTGCCAGAGTTAAGAAGAACTTTGCCGACTCCAGGGTCTTAGAGGTGATAGAGGCCTCACCATATAGAACCAATGCCCCCTGTCCTTACAGCGATTATTGCGGTGGTTGTAACTGGCAGTCCATTGAGTATGAAAAACAGTTGGAATACAAGCATACCTTTGTTGAGGATTCACTGAACCATATTGGTAAGGCCACTGATTTTCAGATACACCAGGCCTTACCCTCTCCCCAGATATTTGGGTATAGAAATAAGATGGAATTCTCCTTTTCAGACAAGAGATGGTTCTTACCTAAAGAGAGAGATAGGGAAAGGGACAATATAGATTTTGCTCTTGGTCTTCACATACCAGGCACCTTTGATAAGATCATAGACATTGAGGGGTGCCTTCTTCAGAAAGAAAAAGGAAATGAGATATTACGGGAGGTAAAGAGATACGCAAAGGAGAGCGGAGTACCTGTGTATGGGCTTAAAAGTCATCAGGGATTTTGGCGCTACCTCATGTTACGCCATTCCTTTGCATTCAACGAGTGGATGGTGAATATAGTAACGAGTGAGGAGAGGGATTCCCCTGTTCAGGGCTTAGCTTCAATCCTTACGGATCGATTCAAGGAAATCACATCTCTCGTAAATAATGTCAATACCAGAAAAGGAGGAACAGCAGTTGGCGAGTGGGAGAGAGTCCTGGCAGGTGAGAGAAATATCAGGGACAAAATCGGGGCGTTTACTTTTGAGATGTCTGCAAATTCCTTTTTCCAGACCAATAGTCCTCTGTCCCAGAGATTGTATCAGACGGTAAGGGATTTTGCCTCTTTAACAGGAAAGGAGACCATTCTTGATCTTTATTGCGGGATAGGCACAGTTTCAGTCTATTTGGCTGGCCAGGCCTCAAGGATAATTGGCATGGATATATCCAATAGTGCCATAGCAGACGCCAGGAGGAATTGTGAGTTGAACGGGACAGATAACTGTGAATTTCTGTGCGGAGATGCGAGGATGTTGTTGTCTCAAGTTACCATTCACGTAGATTTGTTAGTCACTGATCCGCCAAGAACAGGGATGCATAAGAAGGTGATAGAACAGATCCTTGGATTGCTGCCTGATAGAATTATTTACATTTCCTGCAACCCTGCTACTTTGGCCAGGGATATTTTCCTATTAAGGGAGCGGTACAGGATAGAAGAGGTTCAGCCAATTGATCTATTTCCAAATACCTATCATATAGAATCTATCGCTAGGTTGGAAAGGATTCAGTAAGAAAATAAAAATATTGACAATTATTGAGACACATATATAATTGAAGTCGTGTTCTGTCAGTGGTAGAAAGAGGGAGAAAAGGCCGGTCCAATCTCCCCAAGATAAGAATATATTTTTTAGAAGAAGGAGGTGAGTTGTAACTGAGCTAAGACCTTGGAAAAGGAAGCGATCCAGGGGCTTAGCCAAATGGCATTAATTCTATGAAGGTAACTGTATATAATAATCAAATAGAAAAGGCCATAAGAGATCTGAAGAGAAAGCTTTCAAAGGAGGGTTTCTACTCGGAGATAAAGGAAAGAAGGTTTTATGACAAGCCGAGCGTTCAGAAGAAAAAGAAACAGGCAAAGGCTGCCAAAAGACTCCGAAAAAAACTGAGGAGATTTTAATCCACTTTCCTTATAAATCAAGGCAAGAATTATCTGTCTTTGGTCTACCATTAGTGGTACTGAAATAGTTTAAAAGGGAATCCCGTTAAAAGCGGGAACGGTCCCGCCGCTGTAACCCCGCCTCTTTCTTTATCAGCAAGAAAGGGGAACCTTTTTAGCATTCTTATGCCACTGTTCCAATAAGTTGGGATGGGAAGGTCGCTAAAAGGGCGGGGGAGTCAGAAGACCTGCCACTATGGTATTGTTATGCCGGTATGAGCCGGTCATTTAAGGATCAAGGAAGCAGGGTGCAGTCCTTAAATCCATTTGGATTTAAGGATTTTTTTTGAACTAACCACCGTGACCTGAGGGGCACAACCAAAGATGAGAACAACCCGGTTGAGATGGTATTTTTACATAAAGGTCTACGTAAGACTATTCTCAATTATTCTCCTCTTTTCCTCGCCTCTGTTGTCACATGCGACTGTCTTGCAAGATTCCTTGGGCAGGGATGTGATGCTACGCTCTGTCCCTATGAGGATCATTTCTCTGGCGCCCAGCATTACAGAGATGATCTATTTTCTCGGATTAGGCGATAGGCTTGTGGGTGTTACCAGATTTAGTTATTTCCCCGAGGAAGCCAGGAACAAGCCAAGGGTGGGTGCCTATACAGATATAAATGTTGAAAAGGTAATAACGCTAAATCCTGATCTTGTCATTGCTACGGCTGATGGAAACAAGAGGGGGGATGTTGAAATGCTGGAAGAAGTCGGTATCCCGGTTTATGTTGTCAATCCCCGAAGGGTAAATCAGGTTTTAGACACCATAGAGAAGTTAGGGGAGTTATGTGGGGTACCTGATAGGGCAAAAAGGCTGGTTAATTATCTTAGAGAGAGGGTGGTAAGGGTCGTGAAGGCAGTAGAGAAGAAAGCAAGGCCACGAGTCCTTTTGGTGATACATGTGAAGCCCCTTATGAGCGTAAATCGTAACACCATACACCATGATATAATCCGGCTGGCCGGTGGGGTGAATATGACAGAGGGTCAGCCTATTACCTATCCAAAATTAAGCATGGAGGAGGTAATAGGAAAAAGACCGGATGTAATAATCATCTCATCTATGAAAAGAGGAGAGAGGTTTGAGAAGGCCAGAAAGCAATGGTTTCTTCGATGGCCCGCGTTACCAGCTGTCAGGAAAGGGAATGTCTATCTCATAGATTCTGACCTGATAGACAGGCCTGCCCCGAGAATAGTCAGAGGCTTGGAGGAGATGGCCAGATTAATACATCCAGAGATACAATGGCATGAGAGGCAGTGAAGATCAGACCCGCCTGCCTCGCAGAGCAAGGCGGCCAGGGCGAGAGCGTTGCGGGCAGGGGGTAACTCCTTTAAAGGTAGTATATACAGGGCTTATCTTATCAGGGATCCTTGTAATCATTGCCCTGATTTCTCTCAGTCTGGGCCCTGCCAAGATTTCTTTAAAGGATGTTCTGACGTGGGTCACCGGGTACAGATCAGTTGATCAAACGGCATGGATGATTCTGTTTAAGATACGATTGCCGAGGATTTTGCTGGCTGGCCTGGTCGGTTTCACACTCTCTATTGGCGGGGTTGTATTCCAGGCCCTCCTGAGAAACCCTCTGGCAGAGCCTTTCATACTTGGTGTCTCAAGCGGAGCCGCTGTAGGAGCCATTATAGGAATTGTCTTTGGTCTTGGATTTAACCTCGGTGTACCCCTTCTCTCCTTCATGGGCGCCTTGCTTACGATTTTACTGGTGATGGGCATAAGCAGCCGTCATGGAGGCCTGGAATCATCAACTTTACTTCTGACTGGAGTAATTGTTAATGCCTTTTTTACCGCTGTGATAATGTTTTTCATTACCACCACCAGTGATAGCAGGCTTCATTCCATGCTTTTCTGGCTGTATGGTGACCTTTCACAAAGCAGATACGTTCAACTATCAATAAGTCTTCCCATTATCCTCATCGTCTCAGGCATCCTGTATGCCTTTTCCCGTCACCTTAATCTTATTGTAGGAGGGGAGGAGTCCGCCCTTCAGATGGGTGTCGAGGTAGAATTGGTTAAGTGGATATCATTCCTTGGAATATCGTTAATGACTGGTATGGTTATATCTTTTTCCGGAATAATAGGTTTTGTTGGTCTGATTGTACCACACCTCATGAGGATGTTTCTTGGTCCTGATCACAGACTCTTGATACCAGCTTCTGCCCTTGGAGGCGCTGTTTTCTTGATAGCTGCTGATACATTGGCAAGGATAATACTATCACCCAGTGAACTGCCCGTAGGAGTGATAACCGCCTTTTTAGGGGCCCCCTTCTTCATATATCTCTTAAAACGGAGAGGTAGCCAGTGGACTCAGAGCTAATCCTTAAGGGTGTCTACTTCAGCTATGATGACCAATGGTGTCTTGAAGGGATAGATTTTGAGCTTAAGAAGGGTGAGATTGTGGGGATGATAGGTCCAAACGGTTCAGGAAAAAGCACCTTGTTAAAGATTATGGACGGCCTTCTAAAGATACAGAAAGGAGAGGTCTTACTCCTGAACAAACCGATATCCAGTTACACAAGGGGCGATGTTGCCAGGCAGATAGCCATGGTGCCCCAGGAATCAACCTTTCGATTTCCTTTTTCAGTTTTTGAGGTTGTGCTTATGGGCCGTTTTCCTCATTCAGGCCGCTTTCCTTTTGAGGGGAAGGAGGATCTGGAGATTGCCCAGCAATCTATGCGGCTCACTGGTACCCTTGATCTGGAAAGGCGCTCCATACATGAGTTGTCAGGAGGAGAGAAACAGCGGGTGCTTATTGCCAGGGCATTGACCCAGAGGGCTCAAATAATCCTGCTGGATGAACCAACATCTTTCCTTGATATAAGGCACAAGGTGGAGATATTTGAACTTATTTCATCTTTGACCCAGACACAGGGACTGAGCGTAATCATTGTTTCCCACGAGATCAGTCTGGCTGCACAATACTGCCATAGAATGCTTCTTTTGAATAAAGGGAGTGTCTATAAGACAGGCGAACCTTCTGAGGTGATCACCGCTGACACTATAAGCACAGTATACCAATGTCCGGTGCTTGTTGACAAAAACCCGATTAGCAAAACTCCCCGCGTTACGGTTCTTTCAAGGAGAGGAGAGGGTGAAAAGGAGATGGTATGATTGATGTATTCTTTAAAGGTGGGCCCATCATGTATCCACTTTTGATCTGCTCAATGCTGGCCCTGACTGTAATTATTGAGCGGACAATATTCTGGATAGTTGAGGATTACAGAAGGGACCAAGCCCTCGTAGATAAAATTCTGTCATTGGCCGAAAGAGGCGATTGGGAAAGGGTGAGGGCAAGGATCGGAAATTCAAAGGACTTCATTATAAAGATACTGGTAGCAGGTATCCTCCACAGGGAGTTTAGCATGGCAAAGGCAATGGAGACGGCTGCTTCGGATGAATTGGATAGAATGAGACAGCATCTTCCTATCCTTGATACCATGATCACCGTTTCCCCGCTGTTGGGCATTTTTGGGACGGTAATAGGGATTATTCTTTCCTTTGAAATCCTGGGAAGTGCGGGAATCGAGGAGCCACAGGCAGTAACGGTCGGCATTGCTCAGGCCCTCATAACAACCGCCTCCGGATTGGGAATAGCCATTCTTTCCCTGTTTCCTTTTAACTACTTCAATTCCAGGGTAGAGAAGGCAGCGACTACCATAGAAAAGTATGCTACAAGCCTGGAAATAGTCTATGAGAGACTTAATCAATCAATAACTGTTCAGGAAGCCACCAAGGCACCAAGACACAAAGAATAGACCTGCCCGCCATCGCTCTCGCTCAGGCGAGGCGGGCGGGTGTGAGTTTTACGCCCTTAATATTAGTGCCTTTGTGTCTTAGTGGCTGAATAGTTACATCAATCAAACAATAACGCTGAAGCAGAGGGCGAATCCCATGAAGGTTAGTCTTGGAGTACAGAGGAGGGCCAGGATAGAAATTCTCCCCCTGATCGATATAGTTTTTCTTCTCCTGGTCTTCTTTATCTATGCAATGCTCTCTATGGCTGTTCACAGGGGTGTGCCTGTCAATTTGCCCACTTCTTCATCCGCCAGGATAGAAAGAGAGTTACTATTGTCCGTGACCATCAAGGATAGTGGTGAGATATTGTTGGACCAAAATCGGATACCCTTAAAAGATCTGGCTCGACTCTTAAAACTCAGGGCAAAACAAGAACATAGCCCGGGAGTTCTCCTTTTTGCTGACAAAAGCGTCCCATGCCAGCTACTGGTCAAGGTGCTGGACCAGATAAGAATGGCTGGCCTCAGTAGGATTTCATTGCAGACCACGATGGAGAGCCAACCTTGAGTCGATCACTTCTCCCTGCTTTCTCATTGGCCCTGATCCTGCATGCACTTTTGGCATGGGTTGATTTGGGCTTGTTCAAGACACCTA
>JAPVWE010000046.1 GCA_028572035.1 Desulfobacteraceae bacterium
TCCTTAGCCCTAATGAACATATCGCACCTGCGGTGCGGACCTGTAGGGGTTCGATTTATCGAACCCGCAATGACGGGCGTCATAAATGCGCCTCAGGCGCATAAATGCCGCCCCTACAAAGACTTAAAAAGGAAATTCCTATACTATCAAGTTGACTCTATAATATGGAAATGCTAAAGGATAATCAAGGAAAACAATACCCCTGGATCTATTTGAAGGGAAAAGATCGATCTTGGACTTTTGCTCACTTATGCAGGAGGCCATTAAAGAGGCCAAAAAGGGGGGGCTGGGTGGAGAGGTTCCAGTAGGGGCCATTTTGATAAGACAGTCCCCAGAGATCTTAGCTAGAGACCATAATAGATGCATTGAACTTAATGATCCCACTGCCCATGCGGAGATATTGGTTATCAGGCAGGCGGCAAATCTGCTTAAAAATTATCGGTTGAATGGGACGACTATGATCGTGACTATCGAACCCTGCCCTATGTGCATGGGGGCCATTATCAATGCCCGGCTGGACACCCTGGTCTTTGGTGCATTTGATACAAAGAGCGGGGCAGCGGTTTCAACCTTAAATCTATCCGATGATAGAAGGCTCAATCACCGAGTAAGGATAATACCAGGAATAATGGAAGAGGAATGCCGAGGGGTTATGCAGGAGTTTTTTCGGGAAAGAAGGTAAGGCTAGGAGAGGTACCGAAGTGGTCGTAACGGGGTCGACTCGAAATCGATTTGTCTCGTTAATAGCGAGGCACGTGGGTTCGAATCCCACCCTCTCCGCCAGGAAATCTAACCTTTGTTAGATTTCACAATTAGCTTATAGCTAAAAGCTCTTGGGACGATCAGATATTGTAACTAACTATTTCCCTCTACGAGCTGAAAAAATAAAGCTATACGCCAAAGGCTAAAGGCCAAAAGTATTTCGCCTTAGCGAAATTATGGAGAGATGTCCGAGTTGGCCTAAGGAGCGCGACTGGAAATCGCGTGTACTACCAAAAGTGGTACCGGGGGTTCGAATCCCCCTCTCTCCGCCATACATACCCCCAAAGAAAGAAATGGAGAAATGGAACATACAAACCAAGAGCAATACTCCAATACTCCAATACTCCAATAATAATTAATCATGTCTTACGAAGTTTTTGCCAGAAAATGGAGACCTCAACTATTTGAAGAGGTTATTGGTCAGGAGCATATAACACAGACACTAAAGAATGCCTTACTATCTGATCGATCAGCTCATGCCTATCTATTCAGCGGTGCAAGAGGTGTAGGTAAGACATCGGTTGCCCGAATCCTTGCCAAGGCCCTCAATTGTCAAAAAGGCCAGGGGGGAAATCCTTGCAATAAATGCACTTCATGTATCCAGATAACTAATGGTTCATCCATGGATGTCCAGGAGATTGATGGTGCATCAAACAGGGGAATTGATGAAATAAGAAATCTTCGAGAAAATATCAGGTACCTTCCTTCTGATGGCACATATAGAATATATATTATTGATGAGGTCCACATGCTCACCCTCCCTGCATTTAATGCATTGCTAAAAACCCTGGAAGAACCGCCAGAACATGTCAAATTTATCTTCGCAACAACAGAGCCCCATAAGGTGCCTGTAACTATACTGTCCCGATGTCAAAGATTCGATTTCAAACGGATACCCTTATTAAAAATAGAAGAACAGATTAAAAGGATAGGAAAAGAAGAAGGGATAAAGATAAGCGATACTGGTATTTCGATTATTGCAAGGGAGGCCGGAGGAAGTTTGCGGGATGCAGAAAGCCTTCTCGATCAGGTTGTCTCCTTTACCGGCTTAAACGTTGAAGATGACCAGATAACTGCTGTTCTGGGAATAATAGACAGGGATCTTATCTACAGGACATCGCAGGCTATTATTGATGGGGACAGCAAATTATGCCTGGAGATAATTGATGAGATATACAATTATGGTTACGATATCAAGGACTTCTACCGTGAAGTAATGAATCAGTTTCGAAATTTAGTCGTTTCTCTGATCTATCAAAACTCTTCTCACCTTATGGATCTACCTGATAATGAGCTGAAAGATACAAGAAAGCAGGCAAAGCAGGCAGGAATAGAAAGGCTCCTTCAATCGCTCAACTTCCTTATTAATAGGGAAGTAGATCTTCGCTATACAAATAATCCTAGAATTGCACTGGAAGCGATTCTAATCAAAATTTCAGGATTAAGAGAATACCTTTCATTTGATAAGCTAATTAAAAAGATTGAAGACATAGAAAAACGACTCAATACAACTATCCCAACAGACCATACTAACAATCTGGAAAGGGATTTCACAAGAAAAGGATATCCGACTGAAAAAATCCTTCCAGATGAGGGAAATAAAGGGAAATGGAGTGAATTTTTGCGCTATCTAACCACCAAGAATAGGGCGATGGCCAATGTACTGAAGGACTGGAAATCTTTTACTATTACTGCGAAGAAGCTCGAGTTGCCTTATGGAGAAGGATCATTTACGGGAAGGTATTTTGATGACCCGGAGCACCATGAGCAGTTAGTTGCCTATGCACAAGATTTCTTTCAATCAGATTTTGAGGTTTCATTTAGAAAGCAAAATGACTCCAAAGATTTAGAAAAAAGCTCAGAGGAAGGCGGACTGCATAACCCGGTAAAGGATATAATCGATATATTTGAAGGTAAGCTAGTTAGCCGAGATTGAGGTACAAAGAAAGTTAGAAGTGAGCTAAAGTTGAGATAATTTAGCTACTTAACTTTAGGCACTTGTAACTTTAGGCACTTTACATGCATCACTTTGTATATAAGAATGATGATCTATATTGTGAAGATGTGTCTGTATCGCATGTTGCTGAGCAGGTTGGAACACCTTTCTATCTTTACTCCTATTCGACAATAAGAACGCATTTCGGGGTCTTCGAAAATGCCTTTAATGGATTAGACCACCTAACCTGCTTTTCTGTGAAATCCAATTCTAACCTAGCCATCCTAAGGCTTTTGGCCTTAGAAGGTGGAGGAGCTGATATAGTCTCAGGAGGGGAACTCTTTCGCGCCATAAGAGCGGGGATTAGACCTGACAAAATTGTCTACTCTGGCGTTGGAAAGACACGAAAAGATATAGAAATAGCGCTTAAATCAGATATTCTTATGTTCAATGTAGAGTCAGACCAGGAATTACAAACCTTAAATGACATAGCTAAAGACATCGGCTGTAAGGCAACCATAGCCATGCGAATAAATCCTGATGTTGAATCTAAAACGCACCCATATATTGTCACCGGGTTCAGTGAAAACAAATTTGGCATACAAATAGAGGACTCCCTGAATACTTACGCATTAGCCAAGCACTTGAAACATATCGATGTAAAAGGTATATCCTGCCACATAGGTAGTCAACTTACAGAGATTGATCCCTTTGTAGAGGCCTTAAGAAAGCTGAAAGAACTTTTAGAAGAACTCAAAAAGATGGGGCTTGATATTGAGTTCCTTAACCTTGGAGGTGGTCTTGGGATAACCTATAATGATGAAAAACCACCTCACCCTTTAGAATACGCCAAGGCGTTGAAGGAGACGATAGGAGAAAATAGATTTACCCTTATCCTCGAACCTGGCAGGGTTATCATTGGTAATGCTGGCATCCTGGTCACAAGGGTCCTTTATACGAAATCAACAAAAAATAAAAGGTTTATTATTGTGGATGCAGGTATGAATGATTTAATCAGGCCTGCCCTCTACAATTCCTTTCACGCCGTGCAGCCAGTAAAAATGACCCACTCGGAAATGTTTGCAGCTGATTTAGTGGGACCTGTTTGTGAAACTGGAGATTTCCTGGCTAGAGATAGAAAAATGCCGCCATTCGAACCAGGGGATCTAGTGGCTATAATGAGTGCAGGGGCTTATAGTTTCTCTATGGCCTCAAACTACAATTCTCGCCCCAGGCCAGCAGAGGTGATGGTTAAAGAAAAACTCTTCTCTATTATTAGATCAAGAGAAGTATATGAAGACCTTATCAGCGGAGAGGCGATTCCCGAATTTCTTGGATAAAATAATCGCTGCGAAGCTGCAGGGTGGTCTCTATGATGTGCGAGATGTGTTGGGATTGAAGGAGAGAAAAAATTTTTGAATTATCTGAAAGACTTAAGAAACTACCTCCGTACCTCTTCAAGGAGATTGATCAAAAGAAGAAAGAGATAGAGGCAAAGGGGATAGATGTCATCAACCTTGGTGTGGGTGACCCTGATCTCCCTACCCCGCCTAAGATTATCCAGGCGATGATAAGGGCCGTCCAAGATCCGGAAAACCATCATTACCCATCTTATTCAGGGATGGAGGATTTCAAGGTCGCCATAGCGGAATGGTACAAAGAGAGATTCTCAGTCAGACTTGATCCGGAAACCGAGGTAATCTCCTTGATAGGCGCAAAGGAGGGAATAGCCCATATTCCCCTAGCATTCATAAACCCAGACGACCTTGCCCTCATCCCTGTCCCTGCTTATCCAGTGTATAATGTCGGCACCCTTTTTGCGGGTGGAAAACCCTATTTCTTGCCCCTGTTCAAAGAGAATGGTTTTTTACCAGATCTTGCTTCTATCCCAGATGAGGTCGCCAAGAAGGCCAAAATGATATGGCTCAATTACCCCAACAATCCTACAACAGCCGTAGCTGATAGGGATTTCTTTGAATCGGTGGTCGAGTTTGCACACAAGTACAATGTAATGGTATGCCACGATCTTACCTATAGTGAAATAGCCTTTGATGAATACAGACCCATGAGCGTCCTTGAAATCGAAGGAGCCAGAGATATTTGTATAGAATTTCATTCCTTATCAAAGTCATTCAACATGACTGGATGGCGGATCGGCCTTGCCGTGGGAAATAAGGAGGCCATCAGTGGGTTGAGTTCAATAAAAAGTAATGTTGACTCCGGTCTTTTCCAGGCCATTCAAGTAGCCGGTATAGAGGCCCTAAGGGCAAGTAGGGAGAGCATCTTAGAGATAAAAAAGATCTATGCCCGGAGAAGAGATACTATGGTTAAGGGACTGAGGGATTCTAGTTTCGAGGTAAATCCACCGAAGGCCACATTTTATCTTTGGGTCCCGGTCCCTCATCCCTACAAATCTGTAGATCTGGCAACAAGGCTTCTAACCGAGGCAGGTGTTGTAGTAACGCCAGGCAATGGATTTGGTTATCCTGGCGAGGGTTACATAAGGCTGGCATTGACCCAGGATGAGAGCCGCCTGTCAGAGGCCACAGAGAGGATAAAAAGTATTAAACTATAATCGTGCAGAGCTCCATAGCATATATAGGTATAGGATCAAACTTGGGGGATAAGCTTTATAACTGTGGATTTTCTATAGACAAGATAAACCAATTGCCAGGATGTCATGTGACTGCCTGTTCAGCACTATTCAAGACAGAGCCAGAGGGTGTTACTGGACAAGATTGGTATGCCAATTGTGTCGCTCAGGTAACGACTACTCAAAGCCCATCTCAACTTCTAAAGGGTCTTATGGGCATAGAATCTGATATGGGCAGAATAAGGAAGAAGCGCTGGGAGGCCAGAATAATTGACCTCGACATACTTCTGTTTGGTCAAGAGATAATAGAATATAATAATCTCATAATCCCCCATCCCTTACTCCACAAAAGGCGGTTTGTATTAGAGCCTCTGGTTCAATTGGCACCTGATCTCGTGCATCCTGTTCTTAGATTAACTATAAGCCAGCTCTTGAGCAAATTACCGATCCCGCCATGCGGCGGGACTGTTGTGGCATTAGAGGAGGAAAGATGAGATTTTTTATCGACACGGCAAACCTTGAAGAGATAAGAAAGGCCAATGAACTCGGCCTATTGGATGGTGTGACTACCAACCCGACACTGGTAGCAAAAGAGGGAAGGGATTTTGACGAGTTAATTACAGAAATATGCACAATAGTGGATGGCCCGGTTAGTGCAGAGGTTATAAGTGTTGAAGCAGCGGGTATGGTTAAGGAGGCAAGGCAACTAGCAAAACTTGCCGATAATATAGTGGTGAAGATCCCTATGATTACTGAAGGGATCAAGGCTACCAAGATACTTTCAAAGGAAAATATCAATACCAATGTAACGTTGGTATTTTCTCCCTTACAGGCGCTGATAGCAGCCAAAGCAGGTGCTACCTTTGTCAGCCCCTTTATCGGCAGACTGGATGATATCAGTAGCGTTGGTATGGGAATAGTGGAAGATATAGTAACCATATATGAGAATTATGGATTTGAAACAGAGGTTATTGTGGCAAGCATCCGTAACCCTGTCCATGTGTTGGATGCGGCCTTGATTGGTGCCCATATTGCTACAATTCCCTTTAAGGTGCTCATCCAGTTAACCGAACATCCTCTCACAAAGATTGGATTAGACAGATTTTTGGCGGATTGGAAGAAGATGAGGTAACAGAAATGTCTCTCTCCAAATTGCTCTTATCTGTTGCCATCATGGTAGTACTCTCTTTCCTTCTTTCTTTCAGATATGCACAGGCCGATATATATCGATTCAAGGATAAGAATGGTGTTTGGCATTTTACCAACGTTCGATCAGACCCCCGGTATCGCCTCTATATAAGGGAAGGTGGATTAAAGGCAAGACAATATATCATAAACTATGATGCAATAATTCATAAGGCAGCAGAACAATTTGGTCTAGAGCCCCACCTTATAAAGGCTATTATAATGGCGGAGTCAGCTTTTGACCCCGATGCGATCTCTAAAAGTGGAGCTCAGGGCCTGATGCAGTTGATGCCAGCTACCGCAGACGATATGAGAGTGCATGATCCCTTTGATCCGGAGGAAAACATCCTTGGCGGGACACGATACCTTAGTCTACTCCTCAAGAAGTTTAAACATGATAAAAGACTAGCTGTAGCTGCCTATAATGCCGGCTCCAAAATAGTGGCTAAGCACAATTCTGTCCCTCCCATACCTCAGACCAAACGCTTCGTTGAGAAGGTTATGAAATACTACGCGGAATTCAGAAAAAAGGGAAATTAAGGGCTGACAGGTATAAATCATGTGCAACCAAAAGACCTATGATTTTCCCGCCATGGCAGGATAAAAATTATGAGATGTTAATTATGAACAAAAACCAAGGGCAAGCAAATAACCTCCCAAATACTCTGAGTATCATCAGGCTGGTCTTGATTCCAGCAGTGGTTATCTGCCTGCATTTCGATGAAAAATTGGGGAGTTTCTTGGCTGCCCTCTTTTTTGGAATAGCTGCTATAACAGATCTTCTGGACGGGTTCTATGCCCGGAAATACAGGGTGGTTACCGCACTGGGTAAGTTCCTTGATCCCTTAGCCGACAAATTATTGGTCTCGGTAACCATGATCATGTTAATAACCCTGAATAGGATCCCTGCCTGGATCGTTATTTTGATTATCACAAGGGAAATGGCAGTAACAGGATTGAGGGGCATTGCTATTGCTGAGGGTAAGATTATTGAGGCCAGTTCCCTGGGAAAATACAAAACAATATTTCAATTTGTGGCCCTCATATGTCTCTCTCTGCATTATCCGTACCTAAAGGCCGATTTCCACGCCGTTGGGATGGCCTTTCTTTATGTGGCTTTAATATTAACTATGTGGTCCGGATGGTCATACTTTCGAATGAACAAAAGGATATTCTTCTAAGGAACCTTGAGATTTTTTTTAATGTCAGTTAAGAATTAAAAGTGAACCGTTTTTAGTAGATTTAAAGTTTAAAAGTGAACACCTGAGAATCCATAATCTAAAGCCAAAAGGAGGTTTTAGATTATGGTACAGATACATAAGGAATTCACAGACAGCCAGGTCAAAGAACTAATCGAACGCTATTTGAAAAATGAAATAGAACGAAAGTATATCCAAGAGGTTTTGGGCATTGGAAAAACGAGGTTTTTTGCTCTGCTAAAAGAGTATCGCAAAAATCCAAACGAATTTTCTATTCAATACACAAGAAAAACCACACTCAGAAAAATACCTCAATGTGTCGAAGATAACATTATAAAAGAGCTCCAAATCGAAAAGAGCATGATACAGGATGTAGATATACCTTTGAGACATTACAATTATAGCTATATCAAAGACCTTTTAGAGACAAAGTATCACCAGAGAGTCTCGTTACCTACCATTATTGATAGGGCTAAGAAGAACGACTTTTATCTGAAAAAGGGGCCTAAAAAAGATGCCCATGACCGTGAGGTATTAACCAATTATATTGGGGAGATAATTCAGCATGATTCCTCCTATCACCTATGGTCTCCCCCTGCAAAAGAGAAATGGTATCTCATAACCTCCTTAGATGACTTTAGCCG
>JAPVWE010000047.1 GCA_028572035.1 Desulfobacteraceae bacterium
CTGAATTCTACCTACTCATGCCTCATAAGCCAGCCTGCCCTGGTGCGACGGGATGTGGATATGCAACTGTTTTCACTGCTTATGAATGCCTCACTTTCCATCACCGCATCTTGACATGCCAGGTCTGGGCCAGGGGCATAATGAAAAAAAAGATACCCATCCCCTGGACTTTGACGTTACCCTGAAGCAACAGGAGGTTTTCTTGACAGATCAAAACAGAGCTGATATAAAACGCTAAAGAATCTTTCAAACATGTGGAGGTTTTACTATGGCTGAGGAAGAGGTCGGTGTGATAGTTACATTTTTTGCCAAGCCAAGTGTGGCAGCCCTCAAGGTAACAAAGGGATCCATTAAAAAGGGTGACATATTAAAGTATAAAGGGCACACTACCGAGTTTACCGAAGAGGTAAAGAGTATGGAGATCGATAACCAACCTGTAGATGAAGCCACGGTTGGTGATGTGATCGGTATCAAGGTAGAAGAGAGGGTAAGGGAAAAGGATATAGTCTATAAGGTGGTGGACTGAGAAAAATCCCAGCCACATCTTACACAAGAATCCTCCTTTTTCTGCTTAAAACCACAGTTAGGGCAGAGGGCAAAATCCTGGTCGGAGGATATACTGCCTCTTTCCGCAGGGGGTTTAGTCTCGGGGAATTCGCCTGTCTCCTGAATATTAACTAACCCGCCAGCATTAATAATGGCCTCGGCATATATCCTGGCATCCGCTAACCTTAAATCTCTCTTCAATACTACGGGCGCCTTTTTGATATACTTATCTATTGTAGAGCCAGAAACCCCGAGTTTGGCCATGTTTTGCCTAAAAAGCTCTGTATCAACCGTTATGCCAAAAAGGGCAACCCTGTATTTCTTGCTCACTCTTCCCAACAATTATTCTTTATAATAGGTTCAGAAATTGACTCTTATGTCGATTTAAGACCAGATCAATTTTATGTCAAGACAAAAAGGGAATAATCCTGCTGTTCTTTTCCTTGCATAGTGAATTATGCTATGATAATAAAGGCAGTTTATTAGTAATCTTCGATAATTTTAGGAAGGAAGCAGACATAATTTGCCTAAACTATTAAATAAAAGGGAGGATATCAAAACTAAAAGGGTTACCTTTGATAATAATGAATTGGTGAGGAGTCTCTATGGGGAAAGGAACGGAAATCTCCGGTTGATAGAAAAAAGGCTCAACATGACAATTAACATCAGAGGAAACGACCTCATTTTACAAGGTGGTCTTTCGGAGTTAGAGCTGGTCGAAAATCTGTTGACCCAGCTATACGGACTGCTCAAAGAAGGATACCCCATTTACGATAGGGACGTTGATTATTCTCTGAGAATCCTGGGCAGTAACCATAAAGCAGAGCTCAAACGAATTTTCTTAGATAGGGTATACATCCCGTCAAAAAAAAGGACCATAACTCCCAAAAGTATCAACCAGAAGAATTATATTGATAGCATAAGAAAATACGACATTGTATTTGGTATAGGCCCAGCTGGTACAGGAAAGACGTATCTTGCTATGGCTATGGCCATATCATCTTTAATGAAAAAGGAGGTAAGCAGGGTGGTCCTGGCAAGACCAGCAGTGGAGGCAGGCGAAAAATTAGGTTTTCTGCCAGGAAATCTATACGAAAAGGTGAATCCTTACCTTAGACCACTCTATGATGCCCTCCATGATATGATGGATTTTGAGAGTGCCTCGCGCTTTATTCAAAGTGGTGTAATAGAGGTAGCTCCTTTAGCGTTTATGAGGGGGAGAACGCTTAATGATTCATTTGTCATACTAGATGAGGCCCAGAATGCAACACCTGAACAAATGAAGATGTTTCTGACACGCCTTGGCTTTAGCTCCAAGACTGTCATAACCGGGGATATTACCCAGACAGACCTCCCTGAAGGGAAGGCCACGGGTCTCATACAGGCCAGGGATATTCTGGCCCATATAACAGAGATAAGATTTGTTTATTTTGGAAAGGAAGATGTTGTCAGGCATCCATTGGTTCAAGAAGTCATAGATGCCTATGATAAACTGGATACTTGATGCTTGATACTGGAAACTTGATAGTCTTTGACTTTAGGCACTTTAGGCACTTATAACTTTAGGCACTTTCATATAAATATCATGGTCGAGAAAAAGAAAAGGATTGCCCTGACCAAAAACCCGTTGAAAAGATTGGGAACATGGCTCAGGCCAGCTATTTCGAAATTTCAAATATGGATTTATCTGATCGTCTTGAGTGCTACTATCTCCCTTCTCATTTTCCCCAACATATTGATAATACACAAAGAAGCGCATTCTCTTGGCAATGTGCTAAATAAGGATATCAAAGCATCTCATGATTTTCTTGTAGAAGATAAGGAGCTGACAAGACAGAGAAGGGATAAGGCAGTAAAATCATCTCTATTTGTCTATGACTTTGACAGGTCAGGGGCTTACATTAACAACAGAATAAAAGAATCCTTCAGCTATGGCAGGACGGAGCTAAAGCATATTTTGTCAATTGAGTTGGAGCCAACTCTACGCTCAGAGAAGCTTGGACAACTAACAGATAAATTCTTTGGGCTTGCAGGGATTACTGGAGACCCTGTTCTCTTTGACCAGCTTGTCAAAACTAGTTTTTCTTCCCAAATACAGAATAGCGTAGTAATTGCAGTAAATCGAATCTTAGAGAAAGGGGTTGTTGGGAACAAGACAGTTTTGATGACCCAGAAGGGAAAAGGAATAATTCTCCTGGATATTGATACTCAAAAAGAGCTCAAGGTAGATGATCTTGATCGGTTTTATGACCTTGAAGGTGCTCGCCAACATATCGGTCAGATAGTAGAGCAACTCACAACAAATGAAGATGGACCAGAGATAGTTGCCACAACAAGGCACTTAGCTGAATTGGTCATAAGACCGAACATAGCGTTCAATAAGAGGGAAACAGACCTAAGAAAAGAGGAGGCCAAGGATTCGGTAAAACCCATCTATTTCCAGGTGAAAAAGGGCGAGATGATTATCAGGGAGGGAGAAAAGATAAACCCAACTCATCTACTAAAACTGGAGGCTGGGGCCACGTTAAAAAGAAACCCCCCTATCCCATTTATGGCCCTTAGCATGACCGTAATGATTGGTATCTTGTTAGCCTTGAGTTACGTTATACTTGTCAGGAGGTCCAATGCGTTCAAAGGAGATGCCAGAAGCCTTATCTTCATCAGCTTGACCCTTTTATTCATGTTTTTGGTTGTGCTCTTGTATAACACAGTGGCTGAAGAGGTAGCCCGGGGTTTCTCTTTTTTTACTGTTCAGGTTCTCCTTTTTGCCTTGCCAATTTCTCTGGGGGCTATATTAATCTCTATCTTTCAAGGATTGGAGGTGGCAATTGCCTTTTCTTTAATCATCTCCATTCTGGCCTCCATTGTCATAGAAGGGAGGGTAGAATTCTTTGTTTATTTCCTGGTAGGCTCTCTTCTGGCCGCCTATGGGGTGAGAAATTGCAGGGAAAGAATAGTACTGATAAAAACTGGAATGAGGGTTGGTCTTCTAAACGTTGTTATGGCCTTATCGATCCAGACCCTATACCAGAGCCTATATGGAAATCCTTACTCCTCAACAGGTGCCATCTCCCTCGTTGCTGGTTTTTTGGGAGGTGTCCTGGCCGGCGTTATGGCTACCGGTTTTTTACCATTGATAGAAATGGCCTCTGGTTTTACCACGGACATCAAACTGCTGGAATTGTCCAGTTTGGATCAGCCTATCCTTAAAGATTTGATGATTAAGGCCCCTGGCACGTATCATCATAGCGTCATTGTTAGCAACATGGTTGAGGCAACAGCTGAAGGTATCCATGCCAGTCCCCTCTTGGCAAAGGTAAGTGCCTATTACCATGACATAGGAAAAATAACGAAACCACTCTACTTTGTGGAAAATCAAGTGAGGGGTGACAACAGACACGAGAAACTTGCGCCATCTATGAGTAGCCTCATATTAATCTCTCATGTTAAAGATGGTGTAGAGCTTGCAAAGCAACACAGGCTTTCAAAGGAGATAATAGATATTATCCAGCAACACCAGGGGACACGTCTAATCTCCTACTTTTATCAAAAGGCCAAAGAGCAAAGTGAAAAAAAGGGGGGCAAATCCTCGCCTGTTGAAGAGGAGGATTTCAGATATCCTGGACCCAAGCCTCAGACTAAAGAGGCAGGACTTATCTTAGTGGCAGATACAGTGGAGGCTGCATCCAGAACCTTAGTCGATCCTACCCCTGCAAGGATCAAAGGAATGGTTCAGAAGATCATAAACAACGTCTTCTCAGATGGACAGTTAGATGAATGCGAATTGACATTAAAGGATTTAAACCAGATAGCCAAGAGCTTTACCAAGACATTAGGCGGAATCTTTCACAGCCGCATTGAATATCCAGAACCTATCATAAAAGGAGAAACAGATAGGAAGAGGGAAAATGGAAATTCAAATAACCTGCCAGCACCCCATGAAAAACATAGATCCCGTGAAGGTAAGAATGAAACTGAAGAGGATCTTAAAAGACTTGGAGTATCATGACGGTGAACTGAGCTTACTCTTTACTGACGATAAACACATAGCAGAACTGAACCACAGGTTTCTCAAAAGAGAAGGTCCGACAAATGTTCTTGCCTTTCCCATGAGGGATGATGATCATAGTGGGCCTGAGACACCAATGCTGGGGGATGTAGTCATATCAGTAGATGCTGCGATGAGGGATGCGAAAAAAAGTGGTGAGGGCCTTAATAGGACTATTGATAGACTTGTAATCCATGGTCTTTTACACCTCCTGGGCTATGACCACGAAAGGTCAGAGCAGGAAGCCGGGCGCATGGAAGAGGAGACGGAACGGTTGTTGGCAGCGTCATAAAACTTGACATAAATTTCATGATCTTTATTTATGAACACGGAATACAGCATTGGCCACAGTATCATTGCCAGGGCAGTGATGGTGGGAATAGATCAAGCCGTTCGGGAGATGGTTAAACTGGTGTCCCAATTGTAGTGTTTGTTGTGTCTATTGAGTTTCTTGTGTTTTTTGCGTTCCCAGGATTTATAGGGTTTTAATCCGCCTGTGGCAGAACAACTTTTATTTAACTTTAGGCCTGCCCGTCCCGCTGCTCGGGACGAGGCGGGCGGGCGCTTTATCAGCCTGAGGCTGATTTAGCTCACTTTAGGCACTTTCATGATTTATGGCATTGGCATAGATCTCGTGAACATAAGAAGGATGGGAAGAGTAATCGATAGGTGGGGAACAAGGTTCATTAATAGGATATTTACTGCCCAGGAAATAAATTACTGCGTTCAAGGTCCAAAATCAGTGTCTTCCCTTGCCTTACGTTTTGCAGCCAAGGAAGCCTTCTCAAAGGCTATAGGTTTGGGCATGAAAAAGGGCATCAGGTGGCGGGACATAGAGATTGTCCATAATCCAAGTGGTCGGCCTGACCTTAATGTGACTGGAAAGGCCCTTGGTTTCTGTCATAAGGAGGGAATAAAAAGGTGGTATGTTACCCTTTCGGATGAGGGTGACTACGGCATAGCTGTTGTAGTGCTTGAAAAAGGTGCTGCATAGTAGCGTTTTTTGAGGACCTTGAGGTTGAAAGAGGTTTCTGTAAAATATTTGACAGCCTCAGTTGAAAAGACTGTTTGGTTAGGCAGGCAATTGGGAATGCAATTGATCGATGGCGATATTATTGCATTAATTGGTGACTTGGGTGGTGGTAAGACATGGTTCACAAAAGGAGTGGCCATTGACCTTGAAATTGACCCAAATTATATAGTTAGTCCAACATTCACCCTTGTTAATGAATACAAAGGCAGGCACCAGCTATTTCATATAGACCTTTATCGGCTGAAAAACAGAACCGAGATTATGGCTTTAGATCTGGAAGAGTACTTCTCAGGGGAAGGGATAGTTGTTATAGAGTGGGCGGACCGCTGGCCAGGGGATCTCCCGGAGGAAAGAATTCAGGTTGACTTAAGGATAGTAGATGAGTCTACCAGGGAGCTCGGATTTTCCGGACGTCATCCCAGGGCTCAGGCAATTATAAAGGCGTTAAAACAAGGGGTGGGCACCTCCTTAAAGGAAATTAAATAAGAGTGAAAGCAGTTCAATCAGCTGATATTGGTGGTGCAAGAGAACTAATCCAACAGGTCAGCAAAATCGAGGCCAAGGTCCAGAAATTAGAAGGCGAGGGATAGGTTCACTAACCATGGCGTTAATAGTCCAAAAGTACGGCGGTAGCTCAGTAGGAAGCATTGAAAAGATAAGAAAGGTTGCTGAGAGGGTAATCGAAGCGTGTGAAAGCGGAAACAGGCTTGTGGTGGTTCTCTCAGCAATGGCCGGACAGACAGATGCCTTGATCAAGCTTTCAAAAGAGATTGCAGAAACCCCGGACTCAAGAGAATTAGATGTTTTGATGGCTACAGGCGAGCAGGTGAGCGTTTCCTTATTCGCTATGGCAGTCAAGTCCATGGGTTATGACTGCCGCTCCCTTCTTGGCTTCCAGGCAGCTATACATACAGATCAAATCTATGGAAAGGCAAGGATCAGGAACATTGATACCGACAGGCTCCTTAAAGAGTTAGACAAGAACAGAATTGTAGCTGTAGCTGGGTTCCAGGGCATTGATGAAGGGAGAAACATCACCACCTTGGGAAGAGGAGGATCAGATACTACTGCCGTTGCCCTGGCAGCGGCACTAAAGGCTGATCTATGCGAGATCTTTACAGATGTTGAGGGTGTATTCTCAGCTGATCCAAATATCTGCACCCATGCCAAAAAACTCAAGAGAATATCCCATGAGGAAATGCTGGAGTTAGCCAGCTTAGGGGCAAAGGTCTTGGAAATAAGATCAGTTGAATTTGCCAAGAAATTTAATGTGCCCATTCATGTTAGATCGTCTTTTACGAGAAATGAGGGAACCATGGTAGTATCAGAGAATAAAGAGATGGAAAAGGTAATGGTCTCTGGTGTTGTCTTTGACAGAAATCAGGCCAGAATTACGATGGTAAAGGTGCCTGATAGGCCTGGAATTGCCTTCAAGATATTTGATCCTGTTTTCAAGGCCGGGATAGTAGTGGACATGATCATCCAGAATACCAGTGCCGAGGGCCTAGTAGATCTGACATTTACGGTTACTAAGACAGATTTTCAGGAGACCTTAGAATTGGTTAGAGAGGTTGCCAAAGAAATAGGGGCAGAAAAGGTGCTTGGAGACCAGAATATTGCCAAGGTGTCTATCGTTGGACTGGGCATGAGAAACCATGCTGGAGTTGCCACCACGATGTTTGAGGCCCTATCAAAGGACAATATCAATATATCTATGATCAGCACCTCTGAGATAAAGATTTCCTGTGTAATAGAAGAGAAATATACCGAACTCGCGGTAAGGGCCTTACACGAGGCCTTTGGTCTGGGTGATGAAAAAGAAAAGAATTAGCAGTCAGCAAATGGGGCTTTTCATCTTTATTCTGCTCCTCCTCCTGGGATGGGGAATAAACCTGCTATCTTCTTTGCAAGGAGATCTTGGTCCTATCAGAAAAGGAAATGAGATTTTTATCCTGATCACAGGGGAAGTAAAAAACCCTGGTGTCTATGTGTCTGACAGGGAACCTTGTCTAAAGGAATTGATAGCCAGGGCTGGTGGCCTGGTCCACTTACCGTGGAGGGGCAAAGCGGATAAATACCTCTATCTCACTCAAGGGACAAGTGTTCACATCAGCTCAGAGAATGGGTATATGGAGGTCTCAACTGGATCTATACCTGCTGCATATAAAGTCACTCTTAAAGTTCCTATATCTTTGAACACAGCGACTCAGGAAGAACTGGAGACCATTCCTGATATAGGGCCTTCTCTGGCTAAGAAAATCATCAATTATAGATCTCTTTACGGTCCATTTGAAACGGTAGAAGAGATAAAATCTGTACGCGGCATGGGAAAACTCCGCTACCTAAAAATAGAACATTATATAGGAACCTAAGAAATGAGTAACGTTCAAAAGTTGAGGCCTAATTGTTCTTTAGGCCACATGATAAACATTCAATAATATCTATGGTAATGACAATTTCTTCAAGGCGATATCTATAGGGCTCAGATGAAGGTGGTCAAATATTTGGGCTTTAACAGAGCATTTGCAGATTCCAAGGGGCTTTGTGGAGCAAACCCCAAATATTTGACCACTGCAGAACACGGTGGAATTTCCTTTGAGATATCGCCTTTCAGAAACACTCATTACCCTATTAACCATCAATGCCTCAACTTTTGAACGTTACC
>JAPVWE010000048.1 GCA_028572035.1 Desulfobacteraceae bacterium
TCCGTACCTTAAGTGAATATACCTCGGTGGAACAGATAGCAAATACCGTTATCGGATATCGCAAGGAAGCACCGATCTACATCAAGAATGTGGCCCGGGTCACAGATACCTATGAGGAACCCACCCGTGTCATTCGCAGCAATCGAAAGCCTGGGGTCTTGCTTATTGTCTCGAAAAACTCGAAAGCAAACACGGTTCAGGTGGCCGATCGGGTTATGGATGAGGTGCCTGAAATCGTTCGCAGGCTTCCTGAGGGCGTGAAGATTGGAGTGATCTTCAACCAGGCAGATTTCATCAAACGTTCCATCAGAAACCTCAGTTTTACAGCTATTCAGGCATTCTTCCTTGCAGGACTCGTTCTACTCTTTTTCCTTCACAATATCCGGGCCTCCATCATCGTGGCACTCTCCATCCCCATATCGATCGTTGTGACCTTCGGTGTTTTGGATCTGGCCAAGCTCACCCTCAACATGATGTCCATGGCAGGCCTGGCCCTGGCCGTGGGTTTGCTCGTGGATAACTCCATCGTTGTACTCGAAAACATATTTCGTCATTTTCGTGAAGGAGGAAACCTCCTGGATAGCGCGGATCAAGGAACCGCAGAGGTGGCCACAGCTATCATCGCCTCAGCACTTACCACCATTTCGGTATTCTTCCCGGTCCTTTTTGTACCTGGCATCGCAGGCGTGTTGTTCAATGACATGGCCCTCACAATCTGTTTTTCACTCTTCTGTGCGCTCCTCATATCCTTGACGCTCATCCCTCTTCTTTCCTCAAAGTTCTTGAGGATAAGTGGTGAAGTAAGACACAACCTCTCCGAAAAGATCTCCAACGGGATTGATTTGCGGCTGCAAAATCTGATCCGTGGTTATTCTCGAGCGCTGAACTGGTGTCTCAACCACCGGAAGATAACCCTGACGATCGCCTTTATTTCCCTTGCCGGGAGCCTGGCGCTCGTTCCAAAGGTGGGAATGGATTTCTTCCCAAAAATGGATGAAAGCCATTTTGAGATACAGTTGGAAAGGGCCCCGGGCACAAGCCTGAAATCGACCGAGATGACCTTTCGGCACATTGAGGATATCATTCATGAGACTGTCCCCGAGCTGAAAAATCAGAGCACAGACATCGGTGTTGGAGAAGCCTTCGGTGCCTTTGGAAAGGGCTCCTATGCAGGAGATATCCATGTCAATCTGGTCGATATGGGAAAAAGGAAGCGAAAGCAGATGGAGATCGAGTCTGCCCTGAGAAAGAAAATGGAGCAGATACCCGGCATTACCTTTTCAATCACCCGTGGCCACTTCCTTGGGGAAGAGGGGGATCTCATCATCTATCTCTATGGTGAAAACCTCGATGCAGGACGAATCCTATCCGAGAAGATGAAAGAGGCCACAAATGATGTCCCTGGTGCCGTGGATGTCACTACGAGCCTGGAAGCAGGAAGGCCAGAGCTTCAGATCATACTGGATCGAGACAGAATATCCGCTCTCGGATTAAGCGCCTTTCAGGTCGCCAACGCGATCTCCACATACATAAAAGGGACCAGGGCTTCATTGTTTCGTGATCGGGATGAGGAATATGACATACTCGTTCAACTAGATCCAAGATACCGGGAAAGCACAAAAATACTCAAAGATCTCTTTGTGACAACCCCCAGTGGGGATCAAATTCCCCTCTCGAGCATTGCTGAGATTCGTCGGGGCCTATCGCCCTCGAGCATTTTGAGGCGAGACCAACAAAGGGTAGTCAATATTTCGGTCTCCGTTCATGGTAGGAACCTGGGCGATGTCACCCGAGACGTGGAAGAGCAACTCGAGAAGATAGAGATCCCGCCTGATTTCAGCTACGAATTCGGGGGCTCTGCTCAGGATATGAGGACCTCATTCAAATGGCTGGGGGTGGCCTTTTGCGCAGCAGCACTAATCGTCTATATGGTCATGGCATCTCTTTACGAATCCTTTATGGCCCCCTTTATCATTTTCTTGACCATCCCCCTTGCCGTGGTGGGCGTAATCGTCATCCTCTTCCTCACCGGAACCCCTTTGAGCGTTGTCGCCTTTATTGGCGTCATCATGCTGGCAGGAATCGTGGTCAATAACTCCATCGTCCTGGTCGATTATATCAATCGACTCAGGGCACGAGGATATTCCATTCGGGAAGCGGTGATGGAAGGGGGCAGAACGAGACTTCGACCCATTTTGATGACCGCCTTAACAACCATCCTTGCCCTGACTCCCCTCGCCCTGGGATTGGGATCTGGCGGAGAGGCCTGGTCTCCCATGGCCCGTTCTGTCATCGGGGGTTTGGCGGCAAGTACTCTCCTGACTCTCCTGGTCATCCCGGTCATTTATACCTATCTCGCGCCCAAAAGGATTGTGCAATCAGAGCAAAATGATCCCTCTTCTTAAGCCCGCGAGCTTTTTTTTAATGATTTCAGTCAAATTCCTCTCGCTCCTCCATTTTGTGCTTGAGATTCTCCTTGGCTTTACCTTAGGGTAGGGAAAAGACAAAGTGATAAATGCTATAAGAGGAGGTGCTGCAAGATGAAAAAAATTCGAGTTGGAGCCGCCCAGATATCACCTTACTTCTTTGATAAGGAAAAAACCCTGGAGAAAACCTGCCACTACATCCGGGAGGCAGGCAAATTGGGACTTGACCTTGTAGTTTTTCCAGAGGTCTACTTCTGCGGCTATCCCTTTTGGAGGGGGGGAGTTTCTGTTCGCCAGTCCACTGAACTTGCAGCGAAAATGATTGGAAGCGCCATCAGGTGGAATGGTGAAGAGGCCGTCCAAATGGCCGAGGTGGCAAAAAAGGCCAAGGTCAACTGTGTAATCGGGTGTAATGAATTAAGTGACCAACCCGGAAGCCTTACCATCTACAATTCCCTGATTGTTATCAGCCGGGAGGGTAGAGTCTTAGGACGGCATAGAAAATTGATGCCCACCCACTCTGAGAGGGTTTACTGGGGTATGGGAGATGCAAGTGATATCCGCACCTTTAAGCTTGACATAGGTACCACAGGAGCATGCATCTGCTATGAGCATCACATGACTCTTCTCAGGGCTGCCATGGCGATCAAGGGAGAGGAGATCCACTGCGCCCTATGGCCCGGCTGGTGGAAAGTAGACGGCCATCTGGGGGCCAAGACAGGAGAGCCAGGATCCAAAACATGTGATATCGAAAGTGCTATTCGCCAGCATGCCATAGAAAATCAGGTCTTCGTGATAAGCTCCAGCTGGTACCTTAAGGAAGAGGACATTCCACCGGAACTCAAAGAGGTGATGAGATACAATCTTGCCGTTGGAGGAAGCTGTATTGTGAACCCGGCTGGGATCATCATTGAAGGGCCCGTGTTCAATCAAGAGACTATTGTTCATACGGAGATCGACCTGGGCGAAAGAGAGCTGGCAAAGGCATATTTTGACGGCGTAGGCCACTACTCCAGACCCGATCTCCTCAGCCTCAGGATACAGGACCAGGCCTGGACCCCTTCTGGACCCAAAAAACTATAAACCCCAGTATCCGGATGAAGGGGGGAATGATTGTAGGTAATTGTTCAGGTAGCCACCAAGGCACCAAGACACAAAGAATAGACCTGCCCGCCATCGTCCGCCTGAGGCAGATTAGTGGCTGAATAGTTACGATTGTAGAAGAAAAAAATCAGCGGAAAGATAAAAAAGATCTCAAGTTTTTGATCAACATGCCGATACAGATATATAGATAGATGGACAATAAAAGATCTGTTTGCTAAAGGGCAAACCTTCCGAAAGGCAGGGGCGCAAAGCTGCCGGCCTAAGTCCCGGGTTAGCGGGATAAGGTTGCTGGGCTGCCAGGTGAATATGGTAGATAATGAGCCCGCTTCCTCCTCTCGGAAGCGGGTTTTTTATTGAGTACTACCAAAGGAGGTTTAACAATAACAGGGAGGAAAAAATGGGAACAACAATAGACTACCCAGTTCAAAGCCTGGATGCCTGGAGAAACAAAACCCTGGCCAATACGAAGGCACCTAAAACTTTGGAAAAGTCATCCGAACAGCCCGGGCCGCCGGATAAGGCCACAAAAGCCGGCGAATCCCAAGTCCGTGATCTTGACATGGCCAATGATCCAAGAGACATGGTTGAAATCCAGAATCTTAACCACCAGGTAATCGAGGCCAACCAAGCCAGTCTTGAGAATAGGGTTAAGGATGTCGATGAGGCCTCAAAGTTGGCACAGGAAATCATAGGACTGCTTAACTCAGAAAACGAGAGATCACGAGTTGAACAGGTACATGATCTCAGTCAGGTAAATCTGCTCGACTTATTGTCTTAGTTTTGCACTGAACAAATGAGCTGCCGAATATAAGATAGAAAAAGGCCAGACTGCTGTCAAGCCGTTCATCATACAGTTTTCCAAACAAAAAGGCATCTCCTCTTACCTCGACAAGATGCCTTTGTTAACCGTACCGCACTGAACTAAAGCTTAGTGACGTTCTTGGCCTTTGGTCCTCTGTCGCTCTCTTCCACATCAAAGCTCACCCGGTCACCTTCAGAGAGGGTCTTGAACCCCGGCATATCGATTGCGGAGTGGTGGACAAATAGGTCGCCACCGTCTTCCTGCTGAATGAATCCATACCCTTTTTTGTCACTAAACCACTTTACTGTTCCTTCTGCCATAGCGCTGACCTCCTTTGCAAAACTTTCTATAATGATCCCAAACGTCAGGTCGCCACTCTGGCAAAGGAAACGTTCCCTCAGAGCAAAGCCGACCCGCGAATCCAGCCGGGTCATTAACATAGGCAACCATAATGCATGGCTTTGTCAAATGTCAAGGGGAAAAAGGACCGTCCAGGGTAACGTCGAAGTCCAGGGGATGGGTATCTTTTTTTTGCTTATGCCCCTGGCCCAGACCCCTGGCCCAGACCTGGTATGTCAAGATGCGGTGATGGAAAGTGAGGCATTCATAAGCAGTGAAAACAGTTGCATATCCACATCCCGTCGCACCTCCCGATCCCGTCCCGGTCTCGGGACGGGGAGGGCAGGCCTCATATAGCTTAGATTAGTGGGTGTTTCACTATGACGTGGCCCTGGCTGACCCCTTTCATATCCCACTTTAGTTTGACTGGGCAGATTACTTTTGATATAAACAATAGCATGGTTGTGCTCAAATATCCTTCCCATCACATCAAAAACATAGGTTTTATCTCCACAAGGATTGCCCGAACAGATGGCGTTTCTCTTGAGATTCGGAAATGGGCAGATGTACTTGAAAGAAACAAATTTGATTGTTTTTATTTTGCCGGGAGTTCAGATAGGCCCCTGGAGAAATCTTTTCATGTGGAAGAGGCCCACTTTGAACATCCCTTGATTCAAGAAGTCAACAGCGCTTTATTTGGCAAAAGAACTCGAAAAAGAGAGACATCAGAGGCCATCCAAAAGATCAAGGAAAAATTAAAAGGAGCCCTGTATGATTTTGTTAAGAGATATGACATAAATCTAATTATTCCTGAAAATGCCCTGGCCATACCCATGAATGTCCCTCTTGGCCTTGCGATTACTGAATTTATTGCTGAGACAAGCATTCCAACCATTGGCCATCATCACGATTTCGCCTGGGAGAGGGCTCGCTTTCTGATAAACTCCTGCAGGGATTATCTTAGTATGGCCTTCCCTCCAAACCTCCCTTCCATCAGGCATGTGGTGATTAACTCTCTGGCTTCCGAGCAGTTGAGTTTCAGGAGAGGGATTTCAAATATGGTCATCCCTAACGTTTTGGATTTTGTGCTTGAGCCACCATCACTGGATGATTATTGCAACGATTTGCGGGAAAGGATTGGATTGCAAAAGGATGACCTCTTTATTTTACAACCAACAAGGGTCGTGCCCCGCAAATGGATTGAACGTTCTATTGAAATTGTGAGGAATATGAAACTGCCCAATCCAGCGCTGATTATCTCCCATGCAATGGCCGATGAAGGCGATGATTATAAGTTGCGGATTGATGAATATGGCCGGAATATGGGAGTGAAGATTGTACCTATCGATCATCTGATATCACCACAAAGGATTGTCAGTGAAAGAGGGGAAAAGCTTTACTCTATTCCAGATATTTACCAGAATGCCGACTTAGTTACCTACCCCAGTGGATATGAGGGTTTTGGAAATGCCTTTCTGGAGGCAATCTATTACAAAAAACCTATAGTCGTGAATCGATACTCCATCTATATTGCAGACATAGAGCCAATCGGGTTTGATGCAATTGTTATGGATGGCTTTGTTTCTTCCAGGGTTATCACACGAATTGACAGGATACTAAAGGATAACGATAGGTTGCAGGCTATGGTTGAGCAAAATTACCAGCTTGCCAAAAGATACTTTTCCTATGAGGTCTTAGAAGAAAAATTGATGCATGTAATCCGCACATTTGGATAGAAGGCCCTATTATGAAGCAATTCAATATTGCCTTGCTTCACTATACCTGTCCTCCAGTAGTTGGTGGTGTCGAAGAGATCATCCGGCAACATGCCTCCCTTTTTAACCGCTATAACCATCATGTGAAAATATTTGCAGGCGATGGCGGACTATTTGCAGACAAATTTGATATAGAAATCAATCCATTGCTGAGCTCTCGTAACCCCAAAATCCTCCAGATCCACAAAAATCTAGTGGAAAGGTCTCGTGAATTGGAATCTTGTGTGGAAGAGATCTTTAACTACCTTGTCCGGGCTTTAGAGCACTTTGATGTCCTCATTGCCCACAATGCTCTTACCATGCCCTATAATCTTCCTCTAACCTTTGTCCTTCATAAGCTGGCGAATAAGGGAAATGTAAAGGTGGTAAGCTGGAACCATGATTCTCCTTATTTCTACACCTCTCTTCCCGTTGATTTAAGAGGAGAGAGGTGGGATATCTTGAAAAAGTACAACCCTAACATTTACTATATTACCATTTCTGAAGAAAGGAGAGGCCAATTTCAAAATCTGTATGGCCCAAAAAAGGGAATTGAAGTCATTCCAGATGGAATCGATCCCACTGCCTTCTTCAATCTGGATCCCAATACTATAAACATGATTAGGGAAAAGCACCTTCTCGAAGCCGATCTTCTGATGGTGCAACCCTGTAGATTGCATCCACGGAAGAATATTGAGCTTTCCATCCGGGTGATAAAGGCCTTGCAGGATAAGGGTTTGCATGCCCGGCTGCTGCTGACAGGCGCATACGATCCCCATGAAAAAGATACCACTGAATATCATCATAAATTAAGGAAATTAAGCGAACAATTGCACGTTGAAAGAGACATTTTGATTGTAGCAGAGTATTTCTCTGAAGGCGGCAAAGATTTATCAGGGGAGACAATTTTAATGAGGGATTTTTACCTGATTGCCGATTTGTTATTCTTGCCCAGCCTTCAGGAAGGATTTGGTATACCTCTCCTGGAAGCAGGCGTGTTTAAGCTCCCTATTGTCTGCTCTGATATTCCTCCTTTTAGGGAGGTTGGCAAAGAAAATGTCCAGTATTTCTCTTTAGAAGACTCTCCTGCTCAAATCGCAGACAAAATTCTCACCTTTATAACTAAACTCAACTCCCACAGGATGTTCCAGCATATTGTTCGAAATTACATGTGGGATAATATCTATCACAAGATGTTATTGCCGTTTCTGGAAAGGGTTATCTGAACAATTTTTTGCCAGTCATTGCTGTTTGATTGCCGTTTTAACAATGGAGACCTATACTCATAGCCAATCTTAAACCGTTCCTCATAGACCTACTCAAATCTCTAGAGCTCTAAAAGGGGATGCCCCAGACGGGGTCTCCCCCTCTCTTTAAACATTTTATTGCACTGCATATTGTAATGAAAAACGAAAACCTACCATATCTTGTGATTTTTTGCTTGACAATGCTATTTTTATCATATAATTGAGGTCTAACTTACATAAGTAGAATTACGTTAGGGTTTCCGGTCGTATATAGGGGGAAGGTTTGATCCAAGGAGTGATTCGGTTTTGGTTCGGGGATAGAGCGATATACGAGGCATTTAAAAACCAACAAAGTGTCTAAAGAGGAATTAACGAATTTCAGCGTAGTAGAATTGAAGCTGGCTATTAAAAGAATCATTCGCTGTTACATGAATGATCTGGATAGAAAGCCAACCTTAAAAGAGATAGACTCCGTTTATAACAGTGCCATAATAGAGTTCTTGGAAGAGAAAACAAAATGGTTTCAGAAAGAAAAACACGGATCGAAAAAC
>JAPVWE010000049.1 GCA_028572035.1 Desulfobacteraceae bacterium
CCTCACAAAGACGAGTCGGTAGGCCGCTTCAAACTGGCGCACACGGACAAAGGCCCTAGAAGACAATGACGAGTTGCTCGTGCGCATGGTTTGAAGCGGCACGCTGAGGCCCCCTGTTAGAGGGCATGAGGTAAAAAAAGAAATCTCCATGCTCATGCGTCTCACCAAGGGTAACTAATTGGCCTTGAGTAAAGGCCAGGCGTAGTATTCAAAGAGCTAAAAAGTTAGCAATATTCCAATTGTGAGCGAAGCGAACTAAGTTCATAAGATCCCAACCCGAAGATCTTAAGCAATAGAGGCGGTGCGGATGGTAATGGGGGTCCGGGACGTGCCCACAGAATTAAACCAGGGTTCGATGAGCAGTCTTTAGTTTTTCCCGAATAGAGACCCCATAGGGACAAAGATCCAAGCATTGCTCACAGCCGGAACAAGCATCGGCGTTGACTACAAGCGATCGATATTGTTCTCTGGCCCATTCTCTCAGGTTATATCGATCATAGTAGCTTTCGAAGCGGAAAATATCAGGGATTGGTATTCCCTCTGGACAAGGAAGGCAATACCCACAATTTCTACAAAACCCCTTTCCTGCCTCCCCTACACATTCCATGAGCGCTTTAATCTCTTCTATAGTCAGCTTCCTTGGCTGCCTCCCTACTTTAAGATTCTCATTCAGTTCATATGGTTTCATCATCCCAGGGATGGCGCAGGTGATATTTAGATTTGAAAGAACGTAGCGCAGGGAAACCTGTGCGAGAGATTCTCCCTGGATGAATCTCCTATTCTTGTGAGACAAAGGGCGCTCCGCAAGTCTTCCGCCTGCCAGCGGCTTCATAGCGATTAAGCCCACCCCCCTGTTATGAGCCATGGGAAGAAGGTCCGCAGCCAAACGATCTTCATCAAAGGCGCTGTAAGCTACCATCAGGGCCGAAAACGCCCCGGATTCGATGGCCTTCCTCATCATCGGGAGGGAGTTATGAATGCTGATTCCAATTTTCAAAATCTTTCCCTCTTTTCTGGCCTTTTCCAGAGTCTCCAATCCACCGCTGTCAAATATACGGTCGTATTCAGAACCTCGAACATCGTGGAAGAGCACCAGATCGATCCAGTCTGTCCTGAGGCGGCGAAGACAGCGCTCCAATTTCCTGCGAACCCCTAGGCCATCTCGTTCGTCTATCTTTGTGGATAGATAGAATTCTTTGCGCCTTTCTTTCAATGCACGGCCAATCTTCTCTTCGCTGTCACTATAGCAGTCAGCTGTGTCCACAAAATTAATTCCCCCATCGAGGGCCTTGTTCAGAAGAATTTCGGATTCTTTGTGGGAGATCAGAGGGAGTTTGATAGCTCCGAAGCCGATCACAGAAATTTCCCAGCCCGTTTTGCCGAGGGTTCTCTTTTGCATGGTGCTGTTGTCTGCCCCCTAAGATTTTGCCTTTTACCAAAGTTAGCAAAAGGCCGGTGAGGACGTCAATGATTAAAGGGACGAGTAAAAATGTGTTTCTGGCTGCCATATCCTGTGCTTTTCAATTGACCCACACCGGAGGTTACCCTATACTTCCGTCACCCTAAGGCGATTGGCAAGGAACCAGGGCTGTTTCCTTGTGGATCCACAACCTTAATACCTTTACAGGAGGTGATATTATGATTCAGGATATAGCAAAGAAGATCGTCTGGCTCGGACATGACTCTTTCAGGATTGATGCAGTCAAAACTATTTACTTTGACCCCTATCAGATTTCATCAGGCCCCAAGGCCGATCTGATCCTGATTACCCATGACCATTTTGATCACTGCTCCCCGGATGATGTGGCCACAATCCAGCATCCTGGAACGGTTATTGTTACGGAGAAGGATGCGGCAACAAAGCTTACAGGGGATGTAAGGGTAATCAAGCCGGGAGAATCCCTTACCGTAGATGAGATAAAGATCGAGGCAGTTGGTTCCTACAACACGGATAAGGACTTTCACCCCAAGAAAAACGCTTGGCTGGGCTTTATTGTGGAAATAGAAGGAGTCAGGGTCTATCATGCAGGGGATACAGATGTCATCCCCGAGATGAACGACCTTACGGTGGATATAGCCCTTCTTCCAGTCTCCGGCACCTACGTCATGACAGCCGATCAGGCCGTTAAAGCGGCTCTGGCCATTAACCCTGAACTGGCCATACCCATGCACTATGGGACCATTGTAGGTAGTGATCAGGATGCCATTAACTTCAAGAAGGCCTTGGAGGGGAAGATTGAGGTTCTTGTTCTGCAAAAAAGGTAGAGATTACCCTGAACATTCCCAGGAGCATTCCCATGCTGAGGATGTGCGGGTGTAGTTAATAGCAAAGGTTTGACCCGGCTGGGGCTATCACCGTCAGAAGTGACAGTCATTGAACTGGTTCATGGGTAAAGGGCAGGTATCACTATTTGCCCTTGAGCGATGCGTTCTCCATGGCAAGAGCTGCCGGGATACTCAGAGCGGTAAGGAGAGAAAGATCCTCTCTTCGAAATCCATGTGGTTTGCTGAGGGAGTCAACATAGAGAACCCCCCTTATTTTGGACTTGCTGATCAATGGTACACACATTACGGACCTGATTTTCATTAATTGCATGCTCTCCGAAAGATCAGCTTCGTCTTCAGCATGAGTATCCAACATTGTAACTGCTTTGCGCTCGCGAATTACTCGATCCACTATAGTGCGGCTATACACCTTAAGGGTATCACCGGTGCTCTTTTTGAGTATGGGTATCAACCTTGAGATCTCTCCTGTTTCACTATCAACTAAGATGAAAACACCTCTGTCAACCCTTTTGAGCAGGTCCAAAATGTAATTCATTATCTTTTCGAAGATTTCAGCTATATTGTCATCCATACTTAAAGATTCCATTAGGAGACTGGATACGTTATAGATCAATTCCATATTCTTTTGAGGGGTCATGGGTCTATCTTGTGCAAAGGCCGCAACAGTTTGACCGAGTTCTTCGGAAAAACCAGGAGACTCCAGAATAGCAAGGTCCTCTTCACTGAGTTCCTTGGAAAGATCGGTAGATTCCAGAGCAGCCAGGCCCTCTTCACTGAGTTCCTCGGAAAGATCGACTGAATCCTGAATAGCCAGCTCCTCCGTTGGGTACTCTTCGCCCAGGGAAATCACGATACTACCGATAGTAACAGGAAGTCCTTCTTTTACTTCAAATTCATCACCAGGGCTTATCTGGTTGCCATTGATAAAGGTACCGTTTTTACTTTTTAGATCCTCAACAAAGCATTTATCCCCTCTCCTGATGATTTTTAGATGTTTTCGAGAGACAGACTTATCCTTGATTTGAATGTTATTATCAGGAGACCGTCCAATATGGATGGTATCACCTTTAAGGTCAAAAAACCGGCCCTTATCCGGTCCGTTCATAATATAAAGTCTAGTCATGACTTGTTCTCCTTTGTGGAGAAGGTTAAACGGAGTTTGATGTTACAGATAAAGATTCTTGTACCATATCATGAAAAAAATATGAATGCAATCCCATTCTTACAACCCATTATTCCAATATTTCATTATTCTAACTCTTCTAACTACCATATTTTGCGGCGCTTTTTCGTTTGACACACAAACGCTTCTTTCCTATACTCCAACCCATTTGAGGTGAGCTGTATCATTCATCCAGTCAAATCATGCGTTTCCCAATGACTAAACCTACTGAATTTTTCGCTGACCTTTCCCTCTTATTTGTTGCCATTATATGGGGAAGCACCTTTATTATTGTAAAGCAGTCCATAGAGAGCACCCCGGTAATCTCATTTCTGTTCATGCGATTTACACTGGCAGGGGTTCTACTTGTGCTCATTAGTGCCCCCAAGTTAAAGGACATTGATAAACGCGTTCTTGCAGACGGCTTGCTGCTTGGTATAGCCCTTTTCTTGGCCTATGCATTTCAAACCTTTGGGTTAACAGTTACTTCTGCCTCCATTACGGCTTTCATCACGGGCCTTCACGTGGTCTTCGTGCCTATCCTTTCAAGCCTTTTCCTGAAGAAGCTGCCGCGCCAGGAAGCCATGGTAGGGGTAGTGCTTGCCACCATTGGACTTGCCCTCATCACGCTGCAAGATACATTTCTCTTATCTCTTGGCGAATTTCTAGTCCTCCTTTGCGCTTTTTTCGTTGCTATCCATATCATTTTGACGGATAAATTTTCCAGAAGAAACGACTACACCTTACTCACCCTGGTACAGGTAAATGTAGTGGCGCTTTTTTCTCTCATCTTCTCTGTTCTCTTCGATCCTCGTGTCATTCCGCAACAATTCAGTCAGCAACTCATTTTCTCCTTAATCATCACCAGCGTTTTTGCCACTGTTGTGGCATTTGTTATCCAGATGGGCATGCAAAAACACACCACACCCACCAAGACTGCCATCATTTTCATTATGGAACCAGTATCTGCGGCCTTTTTCAGCTACTGGCTTGGAGGAGAACTTCTGACCACCCAACAGTATGCCGGCACTTTCCTTATCCTATTAGCCATGGTGTTTACAGAAGCTGGAACGTATTTGAAAATGAAGAGAGAGGCAAGCTTTGGTTAGAACCTTTGCCGGCGTGTCTATTGGTATCGTAGCCATCTCCTTTGCCTCCATCTTTATAAAGTTTTGCGATGATGTCCCCTCCATTATGATTGCCACTTACAGACTCACACTTTCCTCCATCATCTTGTTAATCATTGCAAAAAGCAAGGGTATACGCCTTTCTTCATTTAACAGGAAACATCTCCTCATGGGGATGCTGGGGGGCCTTTTTCTATCTCTCCACTTCTCCTTTTGGATAAGTTCCCTGAAATTCACATCCGTGGCAAGCAGTGTGGTCCTTGTTGCGACAAACCCCATCTTTGTAGGAATATTTTCCTATCTCTTCTTCAAGGAAAAGCAGCCTACTGAACTCATCCTTGGTATCATCCTGTCCTTTTCGGGAAGTATCATCCTGGCAGTTGGTGACAGCGGCCTTCAAGGCTTGGCTGTCCAAAACCCATCATTTCTCCTGGGCGATATTCTTGCCTTCCTGGGTGCCATCATGGCAAGTGGCTACCTGGTGGTCGGTTCAAAATTAAGGGAGGAGATGGACGTCTTGTCCTATACATCTATGGTTTACACGTTCTCGGCATTTTTTCTGTTGATCGCCTCTATATCCTTAGGACTACCTTTTGCTGGATACAAGCAAAGCTCTTATTTCTATATGGTTCTTCTTGCCATCGTCCCGCAGCTCATTGGCCATACAGCCTTTAACTGGGCACTGAAACATCTAAAAGCCAGTATGGTTGCCATCACCATCCTGGGGGAGCCCATTGGGGCATCCATCTTGGCCTATATCATTCTTGGGGAAACTATAAAATCTTTTCAGCTTATCGGGATTATCTTTATCTTCCTGGCCATTATCATCGCCTCGATAAAAGGGAAAAAGTACCTGTGACAAGCTCTCATGGAGTGAATGGGAAAATTCTATGAACCTGATTGATTCTCACTGCCATCTTTATTCTGTCTCCAACGTAAAAGATGCCATTCTTCATGCTCGTGATGCTGGCGTCACAAAGGTAGTTGTGGTGAGTGAAAACTTGCAGACAATGGAACAAACCCTAAAACTCAGAGATAATTTTCCAGAATTTGTTCTTCCTGCCCTGGGCATTCACCCTGTTGATGTTCTATATATGTCACAAGATGAATGGGGGAAAGCCCTTTCTTTTTTGAAAATTCATGCAAATGAGGCTTCATGCATTGGAGAAATTGGTCTGGATTATAAGCATGCTACAACCGAAAAAGAGAAAGAAAAGCAACGCAAGGCCCTTCGCGCTCAGATGGAGGTGGCAGCCGAAAACCACTTACCCGTCAACCTTCACTCCCGAAGAGCACTCAGGCAGACCATGGAAGAAGCCATTGCTTTTCATAGAGAAACCGGGCTTCCAGCCCTCCTTCACTGGTTCGCCCATTCATGGAAACTTTTGAGGCGAACCAACCAAGAAGACATTTTTGTCTCTGTTGGCCCCTCCATCCTTTTTTCAGAGGAGGCCTTGAAGCTTGCCTTCGCCATAGACCCCCAACTCATTTTAGTAGAAACGGATACACCCGTAGCCTTCAAAGGGAAACCCTCCAACCCGGCATGGGCAGCCGAGGTAGCTGAAAAATTGATAACCAACCACCCGGAGAAGCAACTAACCAAAGAAAAGCTCTTTGATAACGCCCAGCGGTACCTAAAGAAACCATAACGGCCCGGCCGATGACCTTTTGTAATGCCATGGCCACGTCATAGTGAACCATAACCAGTTGAATCTTTCTGGATCAGGCGCGATCGGGTATGGGTGTCCTTTTCAGGCCGTGTCAAACAGTGAGCTAGCCACCGTCTTTGACGTTAGTGTGTATAGAGGATAATTTTCTGGTTTATGAGAGAAAAATGTGATAAAAACTAACAGAGACAGCCATTCCGGTTGGAAAAGAGAGATTTTTTTCCCGACCCGCCTTGAATAAGAAAGGAAAGGAGGTGATGGTGAAAGACATTCATTGAAATGGGCGGTGACAATACCCAGAGTCTCTTAGCTGTTTCACATTCAAATTAAAAAGAGGAGGAAAGAATGAAAAAGTTACTATTTGTATTATTAACCCTAACAATTATTGGATCGTTTTGCCTAGGCTCCGCGATGGCTTTCACAATAGAAGATCTCGCTAAAGAATCGACTATTGAAAAAATCTTGAAGCGCGGCCAGCTTCTGGTCGGCATGGAAGCCGGTTATCAGCCCTTTGAAATGCAGGATGAGAAGGGAAATATTGTTGGCTTCGATGTGGACATGGCCTATGAAATGGGGAAGGCCATTTTTGGCAAAGGGGGAGAAAAAAAGGTTAAACTTATCAACACCGCATGGGAAGGCATCATCCCGTCCCTGATGACATACAAATTTGACATCATTATGTCAGGGATGACAGTCCTCCAGAGCCGAAATCTCAAGGTAAACTTCTGTGATCCTGTCTACTACATTGGCCAGTGCCTGCTGATCAATAAGAAGGACAGGGACAAATACGAAGACTACAGGGATCTCAACAGGAAGGGTGTGATTATCACCAGCAGGCTGGGGGTAACTGGGGCCTTTACTGCCGAAAAGCTGATGCCCAAGGCGACCCTCAGATTGTTTAAGACAGAGGGTGAAGGAGCCCTTCAGGTCGCCAACGGCCTCGCCGACGCCTTCATCTATGATGAGCCACAGGTCCGGGTTTTTGCGGCCATGTATAGGGACAAAACCGTGGGGATCTATGAGCCCCTCACTTACGAACCGCTCGCATGGGCCATCCGTAAGGGAGACCCGGACTTTCTCAACTGGCTCAATAATTTCCTGGCGCAGGTTCGTGGCGATGGCCGCTGGGAGAAACTCAAGCAGAAGTGGTTCGTAGAGTACATAATAGAAATGGCCGGGAAACAGAAATAGTAACAGGAACGCGACGGGGGATGCGGAATCGCATTCCCCTCTCGTCCGCATAAGGGAGGATTGCTTTGACCTTCAACAAGAGATCACTTATTACCGTGGGCATACTAGGTATCATCATAGCATACAGCTATTACTTCTTTACCCAGAAGGGGATTACTTACATATGGCACTGGGAAAGAATTCCTGAAATGCTGTTCTATCATGGACCTAAATCTGCCGATGATCCAGCGGTTCGGCTCAGGATGGGTATCCTGATGATGGGTTTCGTATTGACCCTAAAAATTTCTATTGCCTCGATCTTTTTCGCCATCATCATTGGAACGGTCGTGGGCATTGCCAGGCTTTCCCATGAGCCTGTGACAAGGGCACTCTCACTGGGCTATGTGGAACTCATCAGAAACACACCTCTCCTCGTCCAGATCTATATCATCTACTTCTTTGTGGGATCTATGCTGAGGCTTTCTGCACTTGCGGCTGGCACGGCTGCTCTGTCGATCTTTGCAGGAGCCTACGTGAGTGAAATTGTTCGGGCAGGCATCCAATCGATCCACAAGGGACAGATGGAGGC
>JAPVWE010000050.1 GCA_028572035.1 Desulfobacteraceae bacterium
ACATTGAACTTGAGTGGAAGAAATTGCTCTATTACCCAGATATTTGTCAGGAGATGTTCAGTTATCTTTTCAGTTATCAATGTTGAGCGCCCCCTCGCTAAGGCCATATAAAGAACCAGTTGGTCGGCAAGGTGAGTATCAACAACTCCCTTTGAATCCAGAAATTTAATAAATTCATTGCAGGCATCATCAGCTACCTCTTCTGCCCTTTTTCCTTTCCTACCCAATGAGGTAAACCCTCCTGTACTTCCTTCAAATTGAGCAGCCAGAAAGAGAGCCGTCCCCTGACCACGAGATGGGCCATCCTCAATGGAGATAGTGGGCCGGAGCCCTAAATATTCAATCCTTTTTATGGCCTGGTCTCTCTGCCTCTCAGCTATACTTAAAGGGAGGTTGGAAACTGCGGAAAGCAGATGAAGATTGAGTAACTTGCCTCGATTGGAGAGGTTAATGGCCGTGAGGGCCTGCCTATTTTTTATGAAGGCCCTAACCATGCCTCCTCCTTTAGGATACCACCCCCATTGATCAATCTCTAAAGAAACCTCTCCCCCCATCTTTTTAAGGGCAGGCAAAAACACAGCCTTAAGGTAATGAAAAGATGGACTCCAAGGAACATGGGTACCTCCGGTGATCTGAATTTGAGATGGGATTTTTCCAAAGAGCAAGACAGGAATCATGGTCTGTATTGCCAATCCGGTTGAACCAGCAGTGCCGATGTGAAAGCGGTAATTTCCTCCTCTTATCTCTCCAGGCTCAAACACGAGCTCACCTGAGTCAACTTTTGTACCTTCAACCTTGGCTCCAGTAATAGTCGTCAGTGCATTAACCGCTGTCAGGTGCTGGGGTCTTAGTCCTGGTTTTTTTCTGTTACCCCTGATGTGATTAATATGTAAAGGCACCTTAAAGATAGCAGAGAGGGTTAGGGCCGTTCTGAGTATTTGACCTCCTCCTTCTCCGTATCTGCCATCTATGGTAACCTCTTTCCTTTGTTTCATCAGAGAATACTCTAAGATTTCTGCCTTTGAATTTGGTTAATCTGTAAGGTCCATTCTAATAAACAGGTAAGTGTTCAGGTAGCCACCAAGGCACCAAGACACAAAGAACGGATATGAGTTTTACCCCCTTATCTGAAAAGGAAGAAGGCATTGCAAGAAAAACAGTTCATCAAAAAGGGTATTAAAAGAATAATTCTGTAATTTTAGTGCCTTGGTGTCTTGTATGGTTAAAGTTAAATAAAAAGAGGCAAAAGGTCATTTTTCTATTTTCCCTTAAAATTTCAATTCCAATTTTGCAGCCAAGCAGGAGATGATAACCAACCTTGTCAAATTGGTTACAAATTATTTTATGTCTTACTCTGGACACAAGATCTCGTGACTTTTTGGGCCACAGTTAAAGAGAAGGTCAAAGGCGGAAAGATTATGGATAAATTCACCCCAGAGCTGGGGATAGACAGGAGAGGGAGGGGTAAAAAAATGTAGGTTTATCCCTGCATCAGAAAATAGTTCCTGATCGAGATGCTTTTCTGCACTCCTCTGGGCCAGATAGTCAGATGAGCCTATTTTCCTGCAAATTTCAATCAGAAGGTCATTCCCTCTCCCTTTAATGCCTAAACTGGACAGCAAAATCAGGGGTGTGTCAATCATCAGATGTTTTTTCAGGTACTGGATTATGCTCATATTTAGATCTATAAGTTTTTCAAATCTTTCTGAAAAGATCTCACTCACAAAGTCCAAATGCTCTCTGAAATATGGTGCATGGGCATAGGAGGTCTTTAGGCTTGCTAAATGTTTTTTTCTCCAGTTCCCTTCGGGGAATATGGTTACCTCATTGATCTTTTGTAGACCCAATCCCTTTCTCCATACGGGTATGGTAATCCATAGGGCTCCCTGATCATTCTTAAAGCGATTCCTGGTTATCCATGTCGTCCTCTGAGGGAATTGAACATCATCCAAAATAACCATCATGTCGGAAAGATGGGCCTTCAAAAAGAATCCAGGAAATGGGGCAAAAAATGGTTGGTAGGTAGATACGATCATTTTCCCTTTTTTCAAAGCTCAAGCCTTCAAAAGAGATTGAATCGTGGCAAATTCATCAGGTGTGTTGATATTTAGAAATGCCCTGCTTGGGGAACCAAATCTCCTGATCTCGTCTTCTTTAACATACCTGACCGGTACTTGGTCATAAAAAAGTCTGACCTGGTAACGTTTAGAGTCAATGAGGTTTCTGATGGGACCCAAACAGGATTGGGCATAGATAGCATGGAGAGGTTCGATGTCATTGGCTACTGAGGGAACCACGGCAGCATGATTATCCTGTATATCCACCATGTAGCGGACTAAATGCTTGTTAATAAATGGCATATCACATGCAACAAAGAATCCTGCCTGGCAAGATATACTCATCAGCCCTGTGTATATCCCTCCTATGGGGCCTAACCCTTTAATAAGATCCTCTACCAGCGGTATTCCGAGATATTCATAGCCCTTCTTTTCATTGGTGACCAAAATCACCCGTTTAAAGATATTCTTCATATCCTCTGTTATGCGGTCGATCAATCGGATGCCCCCAATCTCAAGAAAGGCCTTGTTCTTGCCATAGCGTTTACTTGATCCGCCAGTCAGTATTACGCCTGCCATGTGGCCGTAGGTCTTTTTTTGCTCGGATTTTTCTTTTCTTTTCATATTGGTACTTTATACACAAATCTCTTTTATTCGTCAAAACACAGAGCCTAGCTCAATGCAACTTCTCATGAGATTTTTCTCGTAAAATGGGTATTACGTAGGAAAAATTTTGCTATCTTAAGAAATGTTAACGTAACCTATTGACATAAAAGGTGTTTTATGCTATATAGAAACAGAATTTCTCAGGAGAGTTCAAAACAATAAAAAAGAGAGGAGGAATTGAGTAGAGACGATCTAATACATTTAGAAGGCATGGTCACACGGATGTTGGGGGGAGGAACCATGGAAATTGAGTGTGACAAAGGGATTAAAATTACTGCTGTGCTTTCCGGTCGAATGAAGAAGAATAAGATCAAGGTGATAAGTGGAGATAGGGTTCAGGTTAGTGTCTCCCCCTACGATACCCGCCATGGCCTGATTACCTACCGCCTGAAATAGAATCTTAATTCTTTTGGAAGAGCCTTATATTCCTGCCTAAAAGGCGAATATCTCTCTCTGACGGAGTAGATCACAGGAGAGCTGTTTAGCCAATTGCCTGGAATATCAATCTTCTGTGCCTCTCTCTGTTGTCAAAATCTATCAAAACGATCTGTTGCCAGGTACCAGTAGCCGGTACGTTGCCCAAGAAAGGTACTGTTAGGGAGGCCTTACATATTGCTGATCTGACATGAGAAAAGCCATTTCCGTCGCCCCACCTTAGATTATGCTTGTATTCTATGGTTTGCGGAATCAGTCTTTCAAAGGCATCTTTCAAATCCCTAATAGCACCTGATTCAAATTCAATAGTCGTTACCCCTGCTGTGGAGCCGGGGACAAATATGATAACCGAGCCTTCGGAGAAGGGCAGCTTTCTTACAAAATCGGCTACCAGTGGGGTGATATCCTGAACATCATTAAAACCTCTTGCCTCTATTTCAACCTCTTTGGTAACAACTGCCATAACACAATCTCCTCTAATTTAAGTGCCTAGAGTGAGCTGAATCAGCCTCAGGCTGATAAAGTGCCCGCCCGCCCTGGCGTGACGACTTTGTAGCGCTCTCAGGCTTACCAAAGCCAGGTCTGGGCCAGGGCGAAAACCTGCGCCCTAATTTAATAGTATAGGAATTTCCATTTTAAGTCCTTGTAGGGGCGGAATTTATGACGCCCGTCATTGCGGGTTCGATGAATCGAACCCCTACAGGTCCGCACCGAAGGTGCGATATGTTCTTTCTTTTTTCAGGATAAGGAGGTATCTCTTTCCCTCTGTTTTTGGGAGGCTATAGGAAACATTTTCACTGATCCTGAAATTTAGTTCCTCCATTAGTCTCTCACTATCTTCGATCTCCTGTTCAACCTTTGACCCCTTGTAGGTTACCAAAAGACTGCCCGGTTCAAGATAAGGGGAACAGATGTTAATTGTTTTTTTTAGTGGTGCCAGGGCGCGTGCGGTAACAATATCATAGAAATGGAACAGTGTAGGCAGATCAGCCTGTTTTTCTGCCCGGCCCTTATATGCCTCAATGCCTTTGAGTTCTAATTTTCTGATCATATCCTTTAGGAAACTGACCTTTTTGGCTTTTGATTCGAGAAGGTGGACCTCAAATTCCGGTCTTGCTATCTTGAGTGGCAGGCCGGGAATACCGGCTCCTGAACCTATGTCAAGCACTGTGCCACTTGATGGAAGATATGGGAGAGCTACCAGGGGATCAAGAAGGAGTTTTGTGATCATCTCCCTTTTTTCTGATATGCCCGTGAGATTCATTCGCCTGTTCCATGACCATAACCCTTGCAGGAAAAGAGCAAAGAGGTGTAACTGTTTTTCTGAAAGCTTAACCCCAAATCCGTGGGCACCTTCTTTTAGTAATCGGCGATCTTCGTTTTTCAACTTTTCCTGAGATATGTTTTGCGAGAAGATTTGAATAGTATATGATTGATTGAAGCCAACTATCAGAGTAGTTTCAGGATATAAAGTTGTCAAGATACAAGCATTTTAGTTGAAGATTTTCAATTGACCATTTTCGATTGTTCAATCTTCAATGGTCAATAGTCACTTGACGATAGTGGCTTGATTTTTTGCAGTGAAGGGGTTAGATTATCCCGGTAAGAGTCACGATTGTTCAGGGTAAAGAACAATGGAGATAGTTAAATATCCAGATCCTATTTTAATGAAAAAGGCAAAGCCCGTAGCAAACATTGATGGGGATATTCAGAATCTCGTAGATAATATGAGCACATTGATGTATCAGGCATCAGGTGTAGGCCTGGCTGCAAACCAGATTGGCGTTGCAAAAAGGGTCATTATCTTTGATATAGATTATAAAGAGAAAGGGAAAGATCTAACTGTCTTGATTAATCCAACAATTGTCTTAGCAGAAGACAGGGTAGTATCTGAAGAGGGGTGTCTCAGCGTACCCGATTTTGAAGGTAAGATCCCCCGGAAAAAATATCTCAAGGTGCATGGTGTTGATAGGCATGGTAAGCTCATTGATATCGAGGCCGAAGATCTGCTGGCCATCTGTATCCAGCACGAAATTGACCACATTGATGGCACCCTGATACTTGATCATGTTAGCCATCTGAAGAGAAATCTATATAGGAAGAAGGTCGAGAAGTTGATGAAAAAGGCCAAATAATGGTTAATCAAACTTCACGTGACTTATTTCCATCAAGGCCAAAGATCATTTTTCTGGGAACACCCCAGTTTGCAGTTCCTACACTAAGGGCTCTTATTGATGAAGGATACGAAATCCTCTCTGTAGTTACTCAGCCTGACAGGCCAAAAGGGAGAGGCCAAAAACTGACGCCCTCACCGGTCAAGGCTCTTGCCAAAGAGGAGAACCTTCAAATACTCCAACCTGAAAGGTTAGATGATCGCCTTTTAGATATCCTTGTTTCGCTAAGACCCGACCTTCTTGTTGTTGTTGCCTTTGGACAGATAATCCCAGGTAGGGTACTTGGCTCAGCCCAATGGGGAGGAGTAAATGTCCATGCATCGCTCTTACCAAGATACAGGGGGTCTGCCCCAATTCAGTGGGCTATTATCAATAATGAGAAAAAGACCGGACTAACCACAATGCGTATGGATGAAGGCCTTGATACTGGGCCAATACTGATGCAGCAAGAGGTAGATATCTTGGAAAGGGAGACAGCTGGTCAGTTACATGACAGGCTTTCTTCTCTTGCACCAGGGTTGCTTATCAAGAGCCTCCAGGGATTGGCCAAGGGGACAATTGAGGAGAAAAAACAGGATGGCTCCCTTGCTACCTATGCCCCAAAGCTGAAAAAGGAGCAAGGTCTTATAGATTGGTCCTGGCCGTGTGAACGTCTGTGTGGATTGATAAGGGGTCTGGATCCCTGGCCAGGGGCATTTACATGCTATGATGGAAAAATGCTGAAGCTATTTAGTTGTTTCCTGAGAGATGTTAGAAGCAGATCTTCAGTACCAGGCCGGATAAAAGGTTTAACCGAGAGAGATCTTGAGATAGAAACCGGGAAGGGATGCATAATTGTTGGAGAAATTCAGTCCCCTGGGAAAAAGAGGATGCCTGTTAAGGAATTTCTAAAGGGGAGCCAGTTAGGTCCAGGAAGCATTTTGGGCACATAGAGACAATCTGGTAGTGTAATATGGGAAAAATAGCCCCATCAATACTTTCTGCTGATTTTACCAGACTTGGCGAAGAGATAAAGGCAGTAGAGAAGGCCGGAGCCGACTACATCCATATAGATGTCATGGATGGCCACTTTGTGCCAAATATCACAATGGGTCCGATGATTGTAAAGGCAGCGAGGAGGGTAACCGGTCTTCCCTTGGATGTTCACCTGATGATAGAAAACCCTGAGCTATATATTGATGATTTTGTTAAAGCAGGGAGCGATCTGATCAGCGTTCATGCAGAGACAGTCACGCATCTGCATAGGCTCTTAGGGGTTATTAAAGATGCCGGGGTCAAGGCAGGAGCTGCTCTCAATCCTGCCACACCATTGAGCAGCATTGAGTATGTGCTTGAACACCTGGATATGGTAGTCTTGATGACAGTTAACCCCGGCTTTGGTGGCCAGAGTTTTATCCCGGAGGTTTTACCAAAGATAACGGAGCTCAAGAAAATGATAGTCCAGAGGGGCATGAAGCTGGATATAGAGGTAGATGGCGGGATCAATGTTAAGAACATAGCTCAAGTGGCTCAGGCTGGCGCCAATGTATTTGTAGCGGGTAATGCCGTCTTTGGCAGCCGGGATTATGCAGAAACCATTTCTATGATGAGGAAGAATATCGGATCATAACCTTTACCCAAAATTGATGTCCCATTTTTGCTTTCTCTTGTTTCACCACACACAATTACATTTGATTTTTTTGTAATCTAGCTTGAGCATGCTCCAGATAGCCTTGGTTTCCTTACAAAGAGCTATATTACTATAATCGTATTTTTCTGACAGACAGGAAATGACTTTCTTATACATAGCAAGTCTTAGATTGATATCCACTTTTTTACCCCAATTTGAGGGCTCTGAAAGATGCTTTACCCAAGATTTATCTTTTGTTCCATTAATTGTACTCTGAAGCCCTCGTAGGGAGCCTAAAGTGATCCGTTCGGGAATAAATGAGTCAAATACGAGGTCGACTAGGCGAGTATAAACCTCCTCCCAGTTTTCTACGGGGACCACAGGGTCTATTCTTATTCTTACTTCATATCCATGTTGGTAAAGCTTTTGTGCTGCTTCAATTCTTGCCTTTACAGGCGGGGCTTTCTTTTCCCACCTTTTTGCAATCTCTTCCGCGTTGAGACTGAAACTCATTATTGCCTGGCTGGAGGCCGGCTTTTCCAGAAGATACTTTATGTTGGCAGACTTGGTGACAAAAAGAACTCTGTGTCCCCTTTGCTTCTCAAAAAACGAGATGATAAATCTGGAAAAAGGCTTATGACCATTTTCACCCATGAGGGAATCTGCAATTTCTCCGGTGTTCAATATCTCAGGAGTATCAACTTCATTGAGAAAGGCTTCAACATGCGATTGTACCTTTTCAAGAGGCTTAAAGGCCGGGCTTGGCCCTTCCGGTCTAAAGCGAAAAGTACCTTTGAGATAGCACCATGCACAATCAAATGGGCAACCATAGGCCCACTTAAGCTCAAGGAAGTGGGGACATACAACGTCGGTTTGCTGCTGGGGCAAAGGAGTTTTGTCAAATCTGGTTATGATAGATCCATCGTTTACTTTTCTAACCAGTCTTTCCTTTTTGCCATTTAAA
>JAPVWE010000051.1 GCA_028572035.1 Desulfobacteraceae bacterium
TGTTAAAGTCCAAATATTTGACCACCTTCATCTGAGCCCTATAGATATCGCCTGGAGGAAATTGTCATTACCATAGATATTATTGAATGTTTATCATGTGGCCTAAAGAACAATTAGGCCTCAACTTTTGAACGTTACTAAATGATTACGAGGCAAAGCTGAGATTTTCAAAAATCTTTTTGAAATTACCTTTTAAGAGGTATAATTTTCTTGCAATGAACAATAAGATCATGTTATTAAGCCGCTGGTAGATATATGGAGGGGGTTGGCAATGAAGAAAGCAAAGGATGAAATTAACGCTTTTCTAGGTAGGGATACAGAATTTGACGGTAAATTTTCCTTCACCGGTGCTGTCAGGATAGATGGAAAATTGTCTGGTGAGATCTTCTCTAGCGGAACCTTGATAGTAGGGGAAAGTGCAGTTATTAAATCACAGATAAATGTTGCTGATATGATAATAAGCGGAGAGGTTCATGGCGACATATTTGCAGAAAATAAGATCGAGATAAAAGTCCCAGGCAAGCTCTTTGGAAATATTCAAACCCCAAAATTAGTCATTGAAGAAGGGGTTATCTTTGAGGGAAATTGCAAGATGAAAGACCTGGGGAAGAGAGATCTTGCCTTATCTTCAACAAAAACTGAAGGCCTTTCCATTTTAAAATAACCATATACCCTTCCTATAAAACCTAAATAAAGATTCTGGTAAACAATAGAGGTTAGCATGATCTTGGAATCCTTACAAAAGATAAAGAAGTCAGACACTGAGGCAAAAGAGAGTATAGAGAATGCCAAAGGAGAGGCAATTAGGGTAGTTGAGAGAGCCAGGGTAGAGGCAGAGAGATTGTTGATGGAAAAGACGAGAAATGCTCAAAGTCAAGCAGAGAAAATGAAGGAAGATGCCAGAGCGGAGGCAAGAGAAGAGTGCCAGAATATTGCCAATGAATGGAAAAAGCAAATCGAGAAACTTAGGGAGGAGGCCCAAAAGAACCTGGAAAAGGCGAAGGAATTCATTTTAGGTTCATTATTGGGTTGAGATAATGTTAAGACCAGCCCGAATGAAAAAGATACAGATACTTGTATTAGAAGGGTTTAGGTATGAAATAATTAAAAGACTCCAAGAACTCGGCACTATCCATCTTACTGATTATTCTGAAAAACTCGCTGATCCCGATTGGAATAATCTGCTAACACCTCATCCTTCCTCTCTAAATATCAGAAAAATAGCGGCCCTTAATATTGCGGTAAATCGGTTCTTAGATCTTTTTGAAAGACATGATCCTGAACCAAAAGAGGGGTTTATAAAAGGGGTTTTTGCCCCTCTACCGCCAAAAAGGCTTGAAACCAAAGAGGTTTACGGTAAGGAGCTTATTGATACTGTTGACGATAGCATAGAGAAGATAGAGAGAGAGGTAGAAGGGCCCGTTAAGGAGCTAGAGAAGGCCGAAGAAGAGATTGTTGAGCTAGAGAGGGTAAAAGGGTTGTTGGACTTTATTTTACCTTTGGAGATAGATCTATCAGATATAGGGGACTCAGAGTTTGTATCTATCTTTTTAGGTACTATGCCAAAGGAAGAGGTAGAAGATATAGGAGAAAAGTTAAAGGAGTTGACTAACGGTAACGTTTACCTTGGGGTCGAGGAGGCACCTGAGAACAAGTTGGTAACACTATTAATCTGCCTCAAGGAACAAGCATCACTGGTGTTAGCTAATCTTCGCCGCATGAGTTGGGAAAGGATTGAAATAGAGGATCAGCAAGGAAGACCAAAAGAGGCAATAGACTCCATTAATAAAAGACTCATGGCGTTAAACGAGGAAAAGATAAGAAAAGAGACAATGATTGTCGATATAGCCAAAAGATGGCGAGACGAGCTTGAGAGGTACCAGGAACTTTTAATGATTGAGAGACAAAGGGAAGAAAGCCAGAGTAAGTTTGCCAAGATGGAGCATGTTGTGGCTATTGAGGGTTGGGTTCCGGAAGACTCATCCGGCCCAGCCGCTCAGGAGATAAGAGAGATCAGCCATGAGGCGTGTGTTGTAGCGCTATCGGATCCTGAGGAGAGGGATGATGTTCCAGTACAGTTGAAAAACCCTAGATTCGTCAGGAGTTTTGAGCTCTTAACACGGCTCTATGGTTTGCCAGTCTATAATGGTGTTGATCCAACCCTATTTTTGGTTCCAGGTTTTCTCCTGTTTTTTTCAATCATGTTAACCGATGCAATGTATGGGATAATCGCCCTTGCCTTGGGCCTCTTATTAATAAGAGGGGGGGGAAGGTATAATCAAGCAATAAGGGATGGGGGAATCATCCTTTCATCAGCAGGAGGTGCTACAGTTATTATAGGGGCCCTTTGTGGAGGATGGTTCGGCAGCTTTGGTCTTAAGTTATTCATATTAACAAAACTACAGGTATTTGATCCCATGGTTAAGGTCACTACCTTTTTGCTGATTGCCTTGGCCATTGGCCTGGTCCATGTGAACACTGGTGTAGTGATAAATGTCTTGGATAATCTCAAAAGAAGACAGATGTGGAAGGCCATAACGGAAAACCTCTGGTTCTTATTTCTCCAGCCAGGCCTTGTTTTCCTCTTAGTGGGTTATAGGTCAGCAGGCCTATTATTTATAGTCATCTCCCTCATATTGCTTTTAATGGGACATAAAGCCATGTCCATGTTTCAGGTAACCGGTTTCATGGGGGACGTCCTTTCTTACGCCAGGCTTATGGCCTTAGGATTGTGTACAACAGGGATTGCCATGACAGTTAATGTGCTCTCAGGCATGATTTACGCTGCTGGTTCAATAGGGATAATGCTTGCTATTATTGTCTTTTTTGTTGGCCATCTATTTAATTTTGTCATCAATGCTATGGGGAGCTTTGTTCATGGGCTCAGATTACATTATGTGGAATTCTTTACAAAATTTTATCAAAGCGGGGGAACAGAGTTTGCACCCCTTGAGATGAAGTTTGAAATAGTGGAGATTAAATAAGAGGGAGGTATTGTTATGGAATTATCAACGGGAATAGTGTTGGCAATTATTGGAGCAGCGATTTCTATGGGTGTGGCTGCCATTAGTGCTGGTATCGGGGTTGGTTTGGCGGGTATCGCAGGGGCTGGTGTTATTTCAGAGGACCCAAAGAAGTTTGGGCCTATTTTGGTCCTCCAGGCCCTACCGCAAACCCAAGGAATTTATGGTTTCCTGGGGGCAGTTTTGATCCTCATTGGGGTTGGTGTGCTCGGGGGAGAGGTTAAGGAGATCCCCATAGGAATGGGTTACGCCGCCCTTGGAGGAGGGATCGTGATTGGTCTAAGTAGTTTTACGGCCATAGCCCAAGGCGCCATATCTGCCAGTGGCATGGGTGCTGTAGCCAAAAGGCCGGAAACTTTTGGCCAGGCGATTGTCCTTGCTGTCATGGCAGAGACCTTTGCTATTTTTGGTCTCCTTATAGCTATCCTGATCTTTGTCGGGACCAAGATTATGGGTGGTTAAGATTAAAAAAAAGTGCCTAAAATTATCGATTTTGAACGAGGCATGCTATCTCACTTTTAACTTTAGCTCACTTACTTTAGCTAAAGAGGGGAATTATGTCAGATGAAGGGGTTGACAAAATAATATCTCATATAGAGGCAGAGGCAGAAAAGGAGATATCTGAGATTCTTCTTAAGGCTCAAGCAGAGGCGGACAAGATCAGGAAGGCAGCCCAGGAGAAAGCAGAGAGAGAGGCCGAGAGAATCCTTTCAAATGGTAAAAGAGTCGCCTCCCTTGAAGGACAAAGGATAATCGCCGAGACCAGAATTGATGTTAGAAGAAAAAAGATGGATGCTCAAGAAGAAGCAATAGCTGCTTCATTTGAAGAGGCCAAAAAAGTCTTGGAAGAATTGGCTGAAAAGGGGAAACGGGATAGTTTTGTATATAAGGATATCATGTTTGACCTGATTGCTTCTGCCTCTGAGGTTGTTGCCGGAAACAAACTTGAGTTGGTCTTTAACCAAAGGGACAGCAAAACCTTCAACAAGGAGATGTTGAGAGAAGCAAGCGAATTGGTGAAAAAGAGGTCAGGAAGAGATATATCTCTGGCGTTAACAGATGAGACCATCCAGCACCTTGGAGGTGTAGTTGTTAGGGATATGGAAAAGCAAGTGGAGGTTGACAATACCCTTGAGACCAGATTGAACCGACTCAAAGAGAGCATAAGGGTGGACGTGGCCAAGATCCTTTTTGGGGATAGGCTATGATCGGAGATGTTCTTTCATACCTGTATGTTAACGCAAAGATAATGGCAAAAGAGGGAAAGTTTATTTCCTCAGCCAGATGGGAGGATCTATGGGGATGCACATCGCCTGGAGAGATAGCCTCTCTTTTAGAGGGAACAGATTATTCTCCTTATCTCAATGAGGCGGCAATTAATGAGGCCAAGGAATTGGAGAGAGCTGTCTTAGAAGAGTTTTCCGATTTGGGGAGGGAAATCTCCAAGATTATTCCTAAAGGGGCGTGGCCGATAAAAGAATATCTCCTGAGAAAATGGGATATTATCAATTTGAGAACAGCTATAAGGGGAATACATGGAGGTTTAAGAAAAGAGGAAACATTGGATTCCTTTATTGAGGGAGGCGAGTTAGATTTTAACTTTTTTAAGACCCTGATTGATGCAGAGGGGATGGATGATTTTGTTGTTCTCCTGGCAAAAACCCCTTATCAATCGTTAAGCGAGGGCCTGGCTAAATATAATGAAACCAGGAACCTATTTTTTTTGGAGTCCTCGTTAGATAAAATTTTCTGGGAGGATTTATGGTTAAAGGTTTTGAAGCTAAGAGGCATTAAGGAATTCAGAGATTTTATAGGGGTATGTGTTGAAACGCACAACCTCAAAATTATCTTGAGGGCAAAAGATGACGCCCTTGCCTTAGAAGACATTGATCCTTTCTTGATACCTGAGTGCACATTGTTGAATGAATTGCTCCCTGCTTTTGACGAAGAGGATCTGTCTGGCCTTATATCCCTTCTGGAAGATACAATATATTTTGAACCTCTCTTAAGCGCTCAGGCTGAGCATGAGAGAACTGGTTCTATCCTATCTTTTGAAGAAGTGCTCGATAGTTTGGTGATCAAAAGGGCGGGAGATATTAGGAAGAAAAAGCCGTTTGGCCAAGGGCCTCTTATCGGGTTTCTTGTATCAAAAGAGACAGAGGTAAAGAACCTTTTGGCTATTGTTAGGAGTACAGAGGTTGATCTGGATAGGGATGAAATCAGAGAATCAGTGATGAGGAAACAATGGAAATCGCCCTGATCGGAGATAGACACACAGTTTATGGTTTCAGGCTCGCAGGCATAAGAAAAACTTTCCTTATGGAGGAAATCTCCCAGGATATTAGAGAAATACTGAAGGGCCTATTCAGCGATAAGGTCGGCATAATACTGGTTACCGAAAAGGTAGCTGAGGAAATAGGGAACATATTAGAGGAGGCGGGTAGATTAAGGAAAGGTATAATGCCTATAATTTTGGAGATCCCGGATAGCAGTGGTCCCTTGCCTGAGAAGATTGACCCTATGCGGGGGCTTATCAAAAGAACTGTTGGATTCGAGATAGCACAGTGAGGAGATTATGACAGATCAAAAGACAGGAAGAATCCAGAGCATTGCTGGCCCACTTGTAATTGCCAAAGACATGAGAGGTTGCGAGATGTATGAGGTTGTCAGGGTGGGCGAGGAAGGCTTGATGGGAGAGACGATAAAGCTAATAGGAGATCTAGCATATATACAGGTTTACGAGGATACCATCGGGCTTAAACCAGGGGAAGAGGTCGTAAGAACTGGTGCTCCCGTGTCAGTGGAGCTTGGGCCGGGAATTATTACCAGTTTCTATGATGGAATACAGCGGCCTTTACTTGAGATCAAAAACCTGGCAGGGGATTACATAACCAGAGGGATTAATGTTCCCAGCCTGGATCCTGAAAAAAAATGGGACTTCATGCCCACTGCTAAAAAGGGTGATGAGCTTGTTGAGGGGGATTATCTGGGGGAGGTTCAGGAATCAAAGGTTATCCTACACAAGGTAATGGTCCCGCCAGGGATACATGGAAGGGTGTTAGAGATTAAGAGCGGGAGTTTTACAGTTGATGAGGTTATAGCTATCCTTGATGATGGAGGGGAGAGAAAAGAATTAACAATGAAACAAAGGTGGCCGGTAAGGATAGGAAGGCCCTTAAAGGAAAAACTTGACCCAGAGGTGCCATTACTCACAGGCCAGAGGATTTATGACACTTTTTTCCCTATAGCCAAAGGCGGGACTGCTGCCATTCCCGGAGGCTTTGGAACGGGCAAAACGGTTAGCCAACACCAGCTGGCAAAGTGGGCTGATTCCCAGGTTGTCGTGTATGTCGGCTGTGGAGAAAGAGGGAATGAAATGACAGAGGTCTTGCTGACCTTTCCGGAACTGGACGATCCAAATACCGGGGAGAAACTGATGGAGAGGTCCACCTTGATTGCCAATACCTCGAATATGCCGGTGGCAGCCAGGGAAGCCTCTATCTATACAGGGGTCACTATTGCCGAGTATTATAGGGATATGGGATATGATGTAGCCTTGATGGCTGACTCAACATCACGGTGGGCTGAGGCATTGAGAGAGATTTCAGGAAGGCTTGAGGAGATGCCAGGTGAAGAAGGGTTTCCAGCCTATTTGGGTACCAGGCTTGCTGATTTCTATGAAAGGGCAGGCAGGGTAGTAACATTGGGGAAGGAAAAAAGATTTGGATCGGTTTCCATTATTGGGGCCGTATCCCCGCCAGGAGGTGATTTCTCTGAACCGGTTTCCCAAAATACCTTGAGGGTAGTAAGTGCCTTTTGGGCATTGGACACAAACCTGGCAGACCGGAGGCACTTTCCTGCCATCAACTGGTTGACGAGCTATTCGCTCTATCTGGACTTTGTAAAACCCTGGTATGATGAAAACGTAGACAAGGAATTTCAAACCCTCAGAGGAGAGACGATGGCTCTCCTGGAGAAAGAGGCTGAGTTGCAGGAGATTGTGCAGCTGGTTGGCCAGGATGCATTACCGGAATCAGATAGGGCTTTTTTAGATGTGGCAAGGATGATCAGAGAAGATTTTCTTCAACAGCATGCCTACCACGAAATAGATTCTTATTGCTCCAAAGAGAAGCAATATCTAATGCTTAAGATCATTATGAAATTCTATCAAGAGGTCAACAAGGCAATTGCGTCAGGTATTATGGCGAGCAGAACAGCAGCGGTGAAGGTTAAGGATGAGATAGCTCGAATGAAATACACCCCAAACCAGGATTTTGCACAGAGATATGAGGAGTTAATAAAGGCCATTGAGAGTGAATTTGAATCTTTGAGGAAGCAAACATGAAAGAGAAGGCCAAGGATATAAAATCAAGGGAGTATAGGTCTGTTACCCAGGTTGCAGGGCCTCTTCTAATTGTTGAAGGCGTGGAAGAGGTGGCCTATGGAGAGGTTGTTTATATCAGGACACCTGAAGGTGACAACAGAATGGGTCAAATTTTGGAGTCACAGGAAAATGTGGCCATTGTCCAGGTATTTGAAGGCACAAGAGGGCTTGATACAGATCAGACAAGGGTCAGATTTTCTGGGGATATTATGAGAATCTCTCTTTCCAAGGAGATCCTGGGAAGATCCTTTGACGGTTTGGGCAGACCGATTGATGGCGGCCCAGAGATCATTCCGGAGGCTCGGTTACCAATTACCGGCGCGGCTATAAACCCAACAGCAAGGGCCTATCCGAATGAATTTATACAGACAGGTATCTCA
>JAPVWE010000052.1 GCA_028572035.1 Desulfobacteraceae bacterium
GGGGATGCCCATCCCCAATTCCGCCTGAGGCGGAAAAAAACAATAGGTTATGTTTCACTATGACGTGGCCCTGCTTTATTAGCAAGCAAAACGGTAAACAATTTTGCTGAGAAATATAAGCGTTATTAAGGAAATGTTTAACCTGTGAGAATGCCATGTGCGTAAGCACGGAAATGGTCTGCCTCAGGCACTTTTTCACACGGTGGACAATGTCCACCCGAAATTCTAACGGGGCTTACCTGAGGGGATCATAGCCTCCCGGATGAAAAGGATGGCACTTAAGAACCCTAATTACAGCGAGGAACCCTCCTTTCGTTATGCCGTATTTGTCAATGGCAAGGGAGGTGTAGGCAGAACATGTGGGCATAAAACGACAAGAGGTTGGCAGAAAGGGTGACACTATTCTTTGATAGAGCTTAATTAATGCTATAATATAGGCTCGAGGCTTAAGAAAAAAGAGCATCATTTCTTAACAGTAGGTCTCCTAACTCCTCTTGTACCTTCAAAAAGCTACACTTATCGCTTTCCTTTAAAGCAATAATCATAATATCGTATCCTTTTGGAATCTGTTGTTTGCTAAGCCTGAAGAATTCCCTTATGGATCGCTTGATCCTATTTCTCTTTACAGAATTCCCAACCCTTTTACTGGCTGTTATGCCTAATCTGGTAATATCCCTCCTGTTTTGTTTTAGGATAACAACAAAATTCTCAGTATAATATCTGCTTCCATGAAGATTCAGATTAATGATCTCTGCCCTTTTTACTATCCTTTCCTCTTCCCTAAAAGACAATGATCCCATCTCAAAAGCCGGCCGCTGACCATGTGGTAAAATACTAATCCCTTATAAAATAATGCTCGATTAATATGTGTTAGACAGACAATCTTTTCCGTCCTTTTGCCCTCCTTCGTTTTAGCACATTTCTACCCCCTTTGCTACTCATTCTGGCCCGAAAACCATGCACGCGTGATCTTTTTAGATTGCTTGGCTGAAATGTTCGCTTCATAAACTAAATCCTTCCTTGAATCAAGAATCAGTCATCCTTCTAATCATAGCTTAGTCAGGTTGTCAAGATAAAAGAGGTGGACACATAAAAGAAGTGGACATTGCCTATCAAAAAAACAGAGAAGAACCATTTTCTATTTGATAAATCTTTTAAAATTCATTAATGTAAGGGTTGTTTGAAAATAAAGATTTTGCATAGGAGAACACAATGTTATTAGACCCTATTCTCGGCTTATTCTCTAATGACCTGGCCATTGACCTGGGTACGGCCAATACATTGGTTTATGTCAAGGGCAAAGGGATAGTCTTGAATGAGCCTTCCGTGGTAGCGTTGAGGAAAAGGGATCGGGGAGGAAACAAGATACTGGCAGTAGGAAAAGAGGCAAAGACAATGCTGGGCAGAACTCCAGGGGATATTGTGGCAACCAGGCCTATGAAGGATGGGGTCATTGCTGATTTCGATATTACCGAGACTATGCTCAGATATTTCATCAGAAAGGTTCACAACAGAAGATCTCTTGTCAGGCCCCGGATAATCATATCTATTCCATCGGGCATAACTCAGGTTGAAAAGAGAGCAGTACGGGAGTCTGCGGAGTCTGCTGGGGCCAGGGAAGTTTTTTTGATTAAGGAACCCATGGCTGCCGCTATAGGGGCAGATTTACCTATAACTGAGCCCACGAGCAATATAGTAGTTGATATAGGGGCAGGCACTACGGAAGTGGCTGTTATTTCCCTGGCAGGAGCTGTCTATTCACGTTCGGTAAGGGTGGGCGGCGATAAGATGGATGAGGCCATCCTTCAGCACATTAAGAGAAAATATAATCTTTTGATTGGTCTTCAAACGGCGGAACTAATCAAGGTCTCTGTTGGAAATGCTTATCCAACGGATGAACCAGAGTGTATAGAGGTCAAGGGCAGGGACCTTGTCACAGGCATACCAAAGATACTGACAATAGATTCAGAGGAGGTTAGGAAGGCGATATCTGAACAGGTAGAGACCATTATTGAGACGGTGAGAATTGCTTTGGAGCAGACCCCACCTGAATTATCTGCTGATGTGGTAGATAAGGGGATAGTGTTGACTGGCGGAGGGGCTCTTTTAAAGAATCTCGATGTATTGTTGCGAGAGGAGACACGGCTGCCAATAACTATAACAGATGATCCACTTACCACAGTTGTTGTAGGGGCAGGAAAGACCTTAGATAACCTGTCACTTTTAAGAGAGATTATGGTAAAGTAATCCAATGGTTTCCTAACGTTCAAAAGTTGAGGCATTGATGGTTAATAGGGTAATGAGTGTTTCTGAAAGGCGATATCTCAAAGAAATTCCACCGTGTTCTGCAGTGGTCAAATATTTGGGGTTTGCTCCACAAAGCCCCTTGGAATCTGGAAATGGTGTGTTAAAGCCCAAATATTTGACCACCTTCATCTGAGCCCTATAGATATCGCCTTGAAGAAATTGTCATTACCATAGATATTATTGAATGTTTATCATGTGGCCTAAAGAACAATTAGGCCTCAACTTTTGAACGTTACTAAAGCATTAAATGTTCACCACCCGTTCTCCTCCCGCCTTGTGGAGGAACCCAGAGTGCACAGAGAAGAGCTGATGAGGGCTTCCCATTAGAATTTCAGGCGATCCTTTCCTCCCACTGCAATCATGTTGTTTGCTCTAAAAGCAGAGATTCCTTCACAATTTGGGCAACATCCTTAATGGATAACCTGTCCTCTAATCCTTCCTCCTTTGCTGCATCCATGAACATTATCATACAGCTGGGGCAGGCGACTGCTAAAGTATCAGCTCCGGTCTCATAAGCCTCTCTAACTCTAACCCTGCCGGGACTCTCTTCACCTCCTGCTAAGAGGTCCATAACAAAGTTGCCGCTACCACCGCCACAGCAGAAGGAATCTTCTCTATTTCTTTCCATCTCTACCAGTTCAATCCCCGGTATGCCTTGCAAGATCTGCCTCGGTTCATCATATATCTTATTATACCTGCCAAGGAAACAAGGATCCTGATAAGTCACCTTAGCCTGGTTTTGGGAGAATTTTATCGTGTTTTTCTTAGCCAAATCGTATAGGAGCTGAGTGTAATGATATACTTCAAAGTCTGCTCCAAACTTAAGATAATTATTCTTCATAGCATTATAGGCATGTGGTGAAAGTGTGACTATCTTTCTTACACCATGCTCTTTAAATTTTTGGATGTTCTTCTCAGCCAACAACTGAAATAGCCCCATCTCACCAAGCATGTATACCTCGTTGCCACAACATTTCTCTTCGCTACCGAGAATTCCGAAAGATATTTCTGCTTCCTTTAACAGCTCAGCAAGGCTTCTGGCCATTCTCTGCCCATTTTCGTCGTATGAGCCCAGACATCCTACATAGAAAAGGTATTCATCACCTGACTCATATCTCTTTGTGCCATCAGCCCAGGCGCCCCTTTCACTCCCGGGTAATTTCAACGGATTCCCATATACCTGGACGGCTTCGAAAAAACGCCCCACCTCCAGTGGTATCTTGCTCTTCTCAACCATATCGCTTCTGGCTCCCACTATCCATTCAACAATGTCGCTTGCAAACTTCATTGGACATTGTTCGACGCAGTTCTTGCACGTTGTGCAGGAGTATAAAATCTCTGCCAGGTGTTCGGACCACTCGATTTCACCCTTTACCCACGCATAGGTGAGCCACAACCGTCCACCGGTGGAATAACTTTCAAAACGGAACCTTCTGTAAGAAGGACAGTTGAAATATGAATAATCAGTAGGGAACGTACAATATCCGCACCTGAAGCATCTATGTATTTGGTTAGCATATTCCTGCATCATTTCGCCTCCCAATTTCCTGGATTCATGATTCCGTTAGGGTCCAAGAGCTCTTTTATCTTTCCCATGAGCCTGAGCGTATTTGGGTCCATCCTTGCCATCATCATTTTCTGTTCGTCTATGTTTGGCTTCCAAATGACTCCTCCTTGATCCAGAGAGAACTCGGCTGCTTCATCCAGGGCCTTCTTGGCCCTATCCATCTCATCAGGATCAGCCCGATTGAACGTATAGGAAAAGGAAAACATCATGCAGTGCCCCCCATCGATAACTCGGGCCGCGGAGGCGTAAGACAGATTGTAGTTTGAAGCCAGCTCTTCAAGCTTCTTGACAAAATCCGGATATTTCTCAACTGGGGCGATCGGGCCGCTATATTCAAATCCGCCTCCTTTTCTTACATCAGCAAACCTGGTTGTATCCTTTGATGGCATAGCCATCATGGGTGTCTTCATGTCTGGCGTGATACTTACGAACCCGCCATCCCTGCTGTCAAAATACTCCCAAAGGGTATCCCATGCCATCTTTCTCTTAAACTCGATCTCTTCATCCGAGTCCCCAGTCATGAATACCAGTATAAAGAAATTTCCTTTGAACCTTAATGGTATTGGCTGGGTCGAGACAACTATATCTTCCATCATCTCAGTGTGGCCAAGTTTGAGCATGATGTCCGGGACCAGCTCTGCTCTATCCGTCAGGAATAGCATCACATCTCTAATCTTCTTGCATGGATAAAGCTTCAGACCCAACTTGGTGATGATGCCTGTGGTGCCAAACCATCCCAAAAAGAGACCGGTCAGGTCAGGCAGTGGAGGCCCTTTTGAGAACCAATACGGAGATACGGAACACGAGCCAATTCTGCAAATCTCCCCTGTTGGCAACACAACTTCCAGGCCGCTAACCATGTCAGAATTAAAGCCGCGTTGTTGTGTCAAACGCCCCTGACCGTGTATCACTGCATTTGCTACTACTGTTGCTATTGGTGGTGAGTCAGGCATGCTATGTCTCAGACTTGGATAATGCTTTTGCAGGTAGCTTTTCAGCACACCATGCGTAGTGCCACCTTCAACAATGACATATCTGGCTTTCTCGTTTAACTCTAATATTCTCTCCATTCTTTTCATGTCCAGCACGATTCCACCCTTCTGAGGAATAACCAGGCCGGTTAGTGACAGACCGGCTCCCTTGGGAACTACCGGTGTTTTCTCCTTGTTTGCCAGTCTTACTATTTCTTGTATCTCCTCAGTTGTCCTGGGCATCACCACATAATCCGGCTCATGTGGCTTCATCAAACCAGGGTCTCGGCCATAGAAATAACGCTCTTCTTTCTGATTTGAGACATAATCTTTCCCAACTATTTCAACCAGAGCCTCATATATGTCACTCATGCTATCATACCTCCAGTGCTGGCTTTTCACCTATCGCCAGTTTGCATATTTCAATCATATGGATTGGTTTTATGCCTCTCCTGGCAACCTTCTCAGCCAGGGAATCCCAGCAAGCCGGGCAGTTAAATACGCAATAATCGGCCCCAGCTTTTACCATGTCGTCTATGTTCCTCTTCTGTAAATCATCTGCCAGCTCATAGCCTTTTGCCATCCTGATAACCTCCGCACAGCACAGAGCATTTTCCCTGTCATACTCCCGTTCAACTCTGTCAACACCGATCAGCCCGAATATATCATCTACAAAGTGGTCTGTGTCCGGGGCAAGTCGAACTGAGCAGTTTCGCTGGTAGGCCACTTTCACGTTCAGTTGCTTTATCACGTCCTTATATTCCTTCAGCTTATCATATAGATATTCATAGTAGTGAACAGGTTTGAACGGCACTTCGATGCCGTAAGCCGGTGCCAGCGAGGTGAAGGTGCCATAACATTCGTCGTGGAGACATACAAGTTCCTTTATTCCCTGTTTCTCGATATTCTCTATTATCCTGGGAAGCCTTTCCTTTATTACGGACATCCTGGCATAGTGCAAGTAAACAGCGTTGCAGAAGAACTCCTGACCAAAGATCGAAGACCAGGCTATATCCTCAAAGAGCTTCCCTCCAACTAAAAGGTTAAATGCTGGCAGGAAACAGAACGATAATGCTTTCTCCTGAACCATGCCCACCATGAACCTGCCTACCGGTTCACATTGGTTAATCCACATGGTGATGATAGGCCTTGGCGAAGGTAATATACCTTTCTCTTCCTGGCGCTCGACGATCAGGTAGAACGGATGGTTTCCAAGAGGGCAATATTCCTCACATGCGTAACATGTTGTACAGGCCTCCAGCACAAAAGAATCTTCACCGTTAACTATCTTCTGCCATTCTATCCTTGCCCTGTCTCTGTCTAAATCCATATACTGACACTTGACAAGGCAGCTAACCGGTTTGCAGTCTGAACATTTTGTTTTGTCAAATTTCAGCCCAAGCATTTCCATATCCTCCCTTCATCACAGCATTATACAAAATACTTGGCTATGTCAATAGTGTTGTGGCCCACGGTAACGTGAAAGTCCAGGGGATGGGTATCTTTCTTTTGATTATGCCCCTGGCCCAGACCTGCCTCCTGAGGCATGAGTAGGTAGAATTAAGCTGCGAAATAATATAGTGATCATATGATATTCCAGAGACTTCGCGCCTCCCGATCCCGTCCCGGTCTCGGGACGGGGAGGGCGAGCCAATATTCTCCCGCCTTGACGGAATAAGCGAAACGAACTGAGTTCATGACTGGATTTTATTAATAGTCAATAGACAATAGTCAATTGTCAATCACCTAAGGATTCCCCGTTTCGAACTTTTAAGAAAATTCAGCAGCACCTCAAGTTCAGGGAATGGTTTAACTTTTTCATTTACTTGCTTGATGCCTTTACTTAAAATGCTGTTATCTCTCCAGATGATTCTGTAGGCCATTTTCAGCCCGTCAATACTTTCCCGGGAGAAGCCGCTTCGATTCAACCCCGTGCGGTTCACGCCATATAGCCTTGCCCTGGGACCTGCCGAAATCATGAAAGGGGGTACGTCCCTATCGATCCCTGATTTACCACCAACGAAGGCGTAGGCACCTATCCTGACGAACTGATGAACAGCAACCAATCCTCCCAGGATCGCGCGGTCCCCTATTGCTATATGGCCTCCAAGGGTGGCCACATTCGAAATGATGACTCTGTCGCCCAAAACACAGTCATGGGCGATATGTGCATAGGCCATTATGTAGTTGTGATCACCGATAATCGTCTTCCATTCTTCTTTGGTTGTGGCCCGGTGAATTGTCACATACTCCCTGATTACATTATCATTTCCTATTATCACACGGGTGTCTTCTCCCCGGTAGCCTATATCCTGGGGAGGGCCTCCTATGGATGCAAAGGGAGATATTTTGTTTCGCTCTCCGATTTGGGTATACCCCTCAATTACCACATGAGCACCAATGACAGTATCACGCCCTATGGTCACATTATCCTCTATGATACTGTAAGGGCCGATCTCAACGTCAGGACCAATTTCAGCTTTGGAACTCACTACCGCAGATTTGTGGATGCCCATAATATATCTCTCAGATTTTTCCCTTACCCGATTTTAGCTACAAGTTCCGCTTCAGCTACAAACGTATTTTCTACAAAGGCCTTTCCGGCCATTTTCCAGATGCTACTGCCGGTTCTGAGGGCGTCTGCTTCCAATCTAAGCTGGTCTCCGGGCACAACGGGCTTACGGAATTTTACCTTGTCCATGGATATAAAGAACACCGGGGTCTGCTTCTCTTTATCCATGGGGCCATGAACTGATAAACATGCCAATACACCACCCACCTGGGCCATCGCCTCAATGACAAGGACTCCTGGCATGATCGGATCACCCGGGAAATGACCCCTGAAAAAAGGTTCGTTGGCCGTTACATTCTTGATGCCCACCACCCTCTTCTCTGGTTCCATCTCTATGAT
>JAPVWE010000053.1 GCA_028572035.1 Desulfobacteraceae bacterium
TGCTCAATTTGCTGGCGTGATGCTTTATTTACAAAATCAGTAATTCCCTTCCACTGTCCAAAAACAGGTTCCATACACTCCCCCTTTATAATAGGCTGATTCGGGCCCGTAGGATTGATCTCAAAAGAAGCCTTACAGTCAAGCCAGTTATAAGCACCGCACATCCCTACGCGTTCAGGGGTAACTACGCATACATGGCTGGGAGCAAAAGACTGACACAATGTACATGAATAATAGGTTTCTTCTGTTTCATCAGTCATACCTTCAACTCTCTTATCTCTCTCTTTATATACTTTCTTTGACTGCTCTAAAACTTCTTTGACCTTTTCTTCATCTGTGTAAATCTTAACCTGGACTTTATCAAGAATACCTCCAAAATCCTGATGGTATTTTGCATGCATAACTGTGCCGAGGTGTTTGAGCAAAAATCCTTTTTCAACAGCGGCCTTGCCCACCCTGATCCACATAATGCTTCTCTGCCCGATGTGCATTATACCCTGAACATAATTGACGAGATGGTGGATCTGGCGTTCTAATATCGGCTCAAAGTCGGACTGCATCTGGCGTCCGGCAACCTCTATAACCATTGCAAATGGAAGCTTATCCCCCTCTTTAATTTGATCAAGGTCCGGGCCGACCATTTCAACCTTTCCATCTTCAACCTCGTGCATATCTTTTGAAATGGTAAGCTCAACTCCGAGAGTTCTCCCGCCGCCGCATTCAAAATAGAGTTCATCCTTGCGGATACGCTCTCCCTCAAATGCAGGGCCGTAAGACATGGGAATATCGATTTTTGTAACCGAAACTTTTAACCCCCGGACTTCAATGGCTTTTTGAACTATCTTATCATGAGGAATATTACTCACAACATGTTCATATGTACAAATACCGGTCGGTAAAACCTCAGGTATCGGTGTATCTGCTATGGTGGGGAAACCCCAGTTAATGGCACCGGCAGCATTGGCATACCACTCATCTGTTACCGTACCCAAAGGCATTGCAAAAGCAAAAATTCTGTCCTTGTTATAACGCAAATTTCTGGCAAAATCTCCTGGTTGAACCCCGCCAAAAGACATTGCGGCACGTGTTGCAAATCCCATAGCAAAAACTGTTGCGTTATAGCTCGGTCCAAAAGATACCAGCCTGGTCGGCCAACCAATCTGAATGCCTTCCTCCACAAGTTGTTCTGACATTGTTTTGCCTTCGTGATCAGCGCACATGAATACATAAAGATTTTTCTCTTGAAGTTCTATTGCAATCTTTACAGCTATCTCATTGGATGGCGCAGCACCCAGAATAGCAGCAAACCCTGGTGCGGTTCCGTCAACAAACTCCACTCCCCGTTTCCTCAGAATAATGTCATCGGCAGCACCCAGCCAGATGTTATCAGGAAGCGGGTCCTCCCCTTTTGTATAACAATTTGGGTCTTCAAGATATTTAATTGCCTCAATTATCTCTTCTGCAAAAAATGTGGCCATACCTGCTTCAAGTGCCGGGGCCAGATAGGGAAGCCAGACATTATCACTTACAGGCGGAGGGACAAGCTCTTTGCATTTGTCCAGTATCTGACGAACATCTCCCAATGTCTCTACCGGGATTCCAAGCATCCCGTAAATAATCGGAAGATAATACGTCGTATTCGGAAAGCCGATCTTTTGATCAGTCCCCCATTTCTTCAATGCTCCCTCATATTTTTCCTCTGCCATACCCACAATTTTGTGGGCGCCTCGAATTGCCGCTGAACAAATTATCTTAGACACTGTTTATCCCTCTCATCCAGTCATTAAATCTTTAATTAATTCTTTGACTAAGCTAATCGCCTCAGGATGTCTCATCACCAGAATATCAGCTCCGGCAAGGAGTACACACTGAGCCGTTAAGGCCTCAATCAATATACCTCTCTTTTTCATATCTCCCAGTAACGGCACTTCCGATTCAGGGACTTTAACCTCTTTTGTCTTCCAGACTTCTCTGGCAAGATTAGAAATAATTGGAAACTGAAGCCTTTCATCTTCCTGAACCAGCGCTGCCATTCGAATCCGTTCCATTACACTGTAACAATATTCAAGTCCATATCCCAAAGCACCGGTTGACGGATCAATAATAATCTTTTCATCCGGCACATTTAAATTTCCTAAAAGGATATTAAGCTGCTTGGCAAGATTTATATCAATTGGCGTTGAAGCAACCACAGTATGCTTATAGGCTATTGCTGCTGCTCCAATCGCACGATAGTTCCCTTCTACAACAGGACCTATAATTAAATTCTTGCCTTCGCAAACTTCGCAAACCGCTTTCAATACATCTGTATCCTTTTCGACATTTGCACATCCCCACACAATCAGTGGAACTTCCACTGCATCGGAGACTTCTTTAACGATTTTAGCCGCCTCGTCAGCTGAAATATCCTTATCATTGGGGTCAGTGCCGGCCAGTTGCAATGCAATCATTTCCGCCCCATATGTGTCAATGCACTTACGAGCCCATGCAACAGGATCCTTAATAACATCAGCAAACGGTTCCAAAGCTGTATCGGGCCACTCTTCTGGTTCACTGTCATAAACCTCCATTGCTATTTTTGGAGGACAGGGCATTTCGCCTTCAAAAAGATGAAACGGATAAGACGATCCACCACCAACTATAACGGTCTTTCCTTCCTGTCCCAACGGAATTTCTCTTATCTTTCCGGTGTAAGAAACCTTTGGTACCTCAAAAGTCATTATTCTTTCCTCCTTATATATCTGCTTGATCCAATACGGCAGGAATCATTTTCTCCCAACCAAGTGCCATAATATGTACACCTTGACATAGATCTTTTAGCCTCTTAACTATACTGGCCGCAATCTCTATAGATTTTTTAACTTTATCTTTTGTATCTGTCATTTCTTTAATCAGAGGCATAGGCACAAATACTCCTGCCACATTCTTGTTCATGAACCTGGCCATACCTGCTGATTTCAGCAATATGACCCCACCTATAATCGGGACTTTAAGCCCCTCTACCCGCCTTATGAATTTTTCGAAAAGATCTATATCATAAACCGCCTGTGTCTGAAAAAATTTTGCACCGGCAGCGATTTTTTTCTTCATCTTTATGATCTGTAACTCAAGGGCTGCTTCGGTATCTGCTCCCGGATTAACAACCGCACCAGCTAAAAAATCAGGAGCCCCTTTCAGTTCGTTCCCTGCCATATCATAACCGGAATTCAGTTTGCCAATCATTTCCAGAAGCGAGACAGAATCAAGATCAAAAACCGGTTTTGCGTGAGGATGGTCGCCCATAGTCGGGTGGTCACCTGTTAAGGCAAGCACATTTCTAATCCCCAGTACCCAAGCACTCAAAAGATCTGATTGAAGGGCCAGGCGATTCCGGTCCCTGCCGGTCATCTGGAAAATAGGATCGATCCCCATATCGGTCAATAAATGAGAAAAGGCCATTGAACCAAGACGCATAACCGAACTCTGCAAATCCGTGACATTGACGGCATCCACCCGATCTTTGATAATATCTGCATCCTTCAATAAATGCTCTACATCAGTTCCTTTGCCGGGTCCAACTTCAGCAGTCACCAGAAATTTCCCTGATTCTAGGCTTTCTCTAAAATTCACAGTCGCACCTTTATACTAACAATTTTATGTAGCCTCAACTTCCCGCAAATCTTCTCTTACCACCCTGCCTGGATGAACGGGCCAGTCCTTCACCTGCGGTTTCTGTTTCAGATAATGCAACATATTTAAACGCTTGAGGGCATGGTAAATCTCCTGCCAGGCACAGGGTTGATCTTTTGAAACTTCACATTTCCCCTCAGAGGCTCCCCCACATGGTCCGTTCAGAAGGCTTTTTGCGCAACGGGTCACGGGACAGATGCCTGCCGTTCTCCCTAAGATGCAGTCTCCGCAGGCTAAACATGCCTCTGTCCAAACACCATGTTCTTCAGCTATTCCTGTAAAGTTGGTGTTTAATGAAGGTAGCACAAGCTGATCGGGAAACAATTTTGCTACTGCCTGGACGCCGGCTCCGCAGGCCATAGATAGAACAACATCATATTGATTGGCCATCTTCTCCAAAACGGGTTTGATGCTTTCCGGTTCACACTGCAATTCTGTTGAATCTTCGAGAGTTATGACTTTCCTCCCTTTCTGTTTTCTGTCCATGCGGATAAGGGTTGATAATGTTTTCACCTCTCTAGGTCCTCCGGCACAACAGACTGTTACACAGCCTTTGCATCCTAGAACAAGGATTCTCTCGAAATCTTCGATCATTTCCAGGATTTCTTCCATCGGTTTTCTTTCAGCTATTAACATACGTACCCCACTATGAGCTGCTCTTGTTTAAAGGGCTGGGGCCCATTTTCTTTACAGCTTCTGTCATCTCCCTGGCTACCTCAGCAAACTTATTGCCTTCAGCGGCTGACATGAAATACATCTGCACCCGCTCAGGTTCTATATTTATCTCGCTTAGCAAATCTCTCACGTACTGAACCCTTTTCTCGGCTTTGTAATTGCCTCTGATAAAGTGACATGTCCCTTTCAAACATCCAGCCACATACACACCATCCGAACCACTTTCTATGGCCATGAGGATATGATTAACGCTTACTCTCCCCGTACATGGCACTTTGATGATCCTGATATTCGGAGGATACTGAATCCTTAATGACCCAGCCAGATCAGCGGCTGCATAACTACAGTAATGACAACTAAATACAGCGATAAGAGGTTCAAAGTTGTCCATTAACCCTGCTCCCTATGATGCAAGCAATGCTTCACATGAAGCCATAATCTGCTTGTCGCTGATATATTTAAACTCGATCGCGTCAGCCGGACACTCGGCAACGCAGATACCACACCCCTGGCATTGCATAGGCTCTATTTCAGCCCTGCCCCGTTCATTCATGTGAGGAACCTTATATGGACAAACCTTGACACAGGTAAAACAAGTGGAACACAACTCCTCATCAACAGCAGCAACCATTCCTTCCGCCTCAATATATTCCTTGGAAAGAATCGTTGACGCTCTGGCAGCAGCAGCTTGGGCCTGTGCAATACTTTCTTCGATCGGTTTCGGATAATGGGCCATCCCACATACAAAGATTCCTTCACTGGCAAAATCAACCGGTCGAAGTTTCATATGAGCCTCAACAAAGAACCCATCTTTATTTAACGGAACCTTAAATATACTGGCCAACTCTTTCTGATCATGGGGTACAATAGCTGTAGCAAGAGAGATAAAATCAGGATGGAGGATAAGGTCTTCATTAAGCAAAATGTCCTTAACCGTTACCTTTAACCTGGGGAGACCATGGCTTTCCAGTTCTTCCTCGACCTGCGGTTTTCTATCCAGATCATAACGAATAAAGATGATCCCCTTTTCTCTTGCCTCATTATAAATATCTTCCCTGAATCCATAAGTCCTTATATCCCGGTAGAGTATATAAATCTCTACGTCTGGATTCAAGCTTTTCAGCTCAAGTGCGCTGGCAATCGACTGTGTACAACAAATTTTGCTGCAATAAGGTCTCTGGGAATTGCGTGAACCTACACACTGAATAAAAAGAGCGGCTTTTGCATTCTTAATCAATTCGCTCCTACTGGCAATTTGTTGGTCCAGATCAAAGCCGGAAAAGACATTCGGGTGTAGACCATAAAGGTATTCATCTGTTCTGGCGGGCTTAGCACCAGTAGCAAGAATAACCGCACCGTGCTGAATCTGCCAGATCTTACCATCAATTGCTGAAGATAGAGTCGATCGAAAATTACCAACCGATCCGGAAAACTCTTTTATGTATGTACGGGTATGGACTTCAATAAAAGCGTGGGAATCAATCTCTTTGACGAGGTTGATGATATAAGCCTGCACATCTTCTCCTCGCCAGGTCTTTCTAATTTTAAGTCCCTTTCCTCCAAGGTGATCCTCTTTTTCGACCAAACAAACCTTAAATCCCTGATTAGCCAGAGCCAAGGCACTGACCATACCAGCCACTCCACCGCCAACTACAATGGCAGAACGATTTACTGCAAGCCTTGGATGGGGTAAGGGTTCCAAAAAGCGTGCCCTAGCCACGGCCATACGAATTAAATCCTTTGCCTTCTCCGTTGCTTCTTCTGGCCTTGTACGGTGTACCCACGAGCACTGGTCTCTGATATTAACCATCTCGAAGAAATGTTTATTTAGGCCTCTCTCCCTAATGGTCTCCTGGAATAAAGGCTCGTGTGTCTTTGGGCTACAGGATGCTACTACTACCCGATTGAGGTTATATTCTTTGATAGTCTTTTTCATGGTCTCCTGAGTATCTTGAGAGCAGGTAAAAAGATTATCTTCAACATATACTACAAAAGGAAGTGATCCGGCATAATCCCTAACTCTGGGGACATTAACGACACCTCCTATATTGATACCACAGTGGCAGACAAATACACCTATCCTAGGTTCCTCATCCGCTACATCTTTCTCCGGCGGATAGGTCTTTTCCTTTACCAATGTGCCTCGAGCTTCGGCAAGCAAGGTGGAACTGGCGCATACCGCTGCACTTGCTTCCATGACCGATTGAGGAATATCTTTGGGCTCCTGAAAAGCACCACAAACATAGATACCGGGTCTCGAAGTACTGACGGGTGAAAAACTGCTAGTCAAGGCAAAGTTATAATGATTAAGCTTAATGTGCAGCCTGTTTGCCAGCTCCACAGCATCTTTTTTAGGCTTCAAGCCAGTGGAAAGAACAACCATGTTAAAAACTTCTTCTATTATTTCCCCTTGCTCGGTGGCATACTTGAGCTTTAGATCTCCACCGTCAACTGTGTCAATCGTGCGGACCCTTGATCTGATAAATCTGATACCAAGCTCTTCCTCTGCCCGCCTATAATATTCTTCAAACTCCTTTCCGCATGTTCGCATATCCATAAAAAAGATACTTGTATCAAGAGGCTTCTCACTGTGCTCCTTTGCAATAATAGCCTCCTTAATAGCGTACATGCAGCAAACTGCCGAACAGTACTCACTTTCTTGGTCCCTCGATCCTATACACTGAAGCCATGCAATTTTCTCTGGCGCTTTTCTGTCTGATGGCCGGAGAAGATGGCCTTCATAGGGACCGGTAGCGCTCAGTATCCTTTCAAATTCCATACTGCTTATAACATTGGGAGAACTGACATAAGGGTAGCTATCAGCAAGGATCGTGGAATCAGAACCGGGTGCCAGAATAACAGCTCCTACGTTTAGTAGAATCTCTTTCGGAGTCTGCTGAAAATCGACGGCGCCAACAGGACAATACTTTTGGCACGCACCGCATCTGCCGGGTTTCTTGAACCAGATACAGTTTGCCGGATCGATCACATACTTGAGGGGTATTGCCTGGGGGAATTTAATATAGGCTGCCTTTCGCACACCAAGTCCAATATTAAATTCGTCTTTCACTTTTTTGGGACATTTTTGGGCACATATCCCACAGGCAACACATTTTTCAATATCAATATAGCGGGGATATTGAACAATTTTAACCTTCAGATTACCTTCTTTCCCGGAAACCTCCTTGACCTCAGATAGTGTCAATATCTCTATGTTAAGATGCCGACCACACTCTACCAGCTTGGGAGAGAGGATGCATATTGAACAGTCATTTGTTGGAAATGTTTTGTCTAACTGGGCCATAATTCCGCCAATGGCTGATGATCTTTCAACCAGATAGACAAAATATCCGGAATTT
>JAPVWE010000054.1 GCA_028572035.1 Desulfobacteraceae bacterium
TCTTACCCTCTCCTGTTCATCCTCAGAAACCTGCATTTTCCCTTTGGATCTGGCCCCCTTATCTGAAACCTTTTCAGGAAGCTTTTTTTCACTCTTTGCGGCTCTTGCAGTTGACTTTCCCGAAGTCTTCCGCTCACCTGCCAGTAATAGCTGGATAATAGCTAAGGGTGCATTATCACCACTCCTATGACCTGTTTTTAAGATCCTGATATAACCACCCTGGCGGTCTAGAAAACGATCCTTCATCTGATCAAACAATTTATGGGCAACAGATTTATCCATCATATAGGAAAGGGCCTGACGTCTTGCATGAAGATCCCCTCTTTTTGCCAGGGTAATCATCTTCTCAGCAATAGGCCGTAACGCCTTGGCCTTTGGATATGTTGTTGAAATTTCCTCATGTCTAAACAGAGAAGTAACCAAATTTCTTAAAATGGCCCTTCGATGGGCTGAATCACGACCCAGCTTTTTCCCTGCCCTTCTGTGCCTCATTGATCCTGATCCTCTTTACTCTCTTCCTCTCCTTCCTCCTCTTCCTCTTTGGGTGAGGGGAAATTCTCCAGTTTCATGCCAAACTGAACATCCATCTCCTCCAGGATTCCCTTTATCTCATTCAGGGACTTTCTTCCAAAATTCTTGGTTTTTAGCATTTCGCTTTCTGTCTTCTGGACCAATTCGTAAATATACTTTATATTAGCATTCTTCAGACAATTGGATGAGCGCACGGAGAGTTCAAGCTCACTTATGGGCCTAAAGAGATTCTCATTTATCTTCTCTTCCTCCTCCTTTTCCTCTTTTTCTACTTCCTCTTCCGGTTCTTCCTCAAAATTAATAAAAGGGGTAGCCTGTTCCTTAAAAATTTTTGCAGCAAACGCTAGTGCATCTCGCGGATTCACCGTTCCATCTGTCCAGATCTCTAAGGTCAATTTATCGTAATCAGTCCTCTGCCCAACCCTTGCATTACCAACTACATAGGTGACCCTCCTGATTGGCGAAAAAAGAGCATCTATAGGTATTACTCCAATTTGTTGATCTTCTTCTACATTCTTTTCTGCAGGAACATATCCTCTACCGGTACTAACCGACATCTCTGCATGCAGAACACCATCCTTATTGAGGGTGGCTATGTATTGGTCCGGATTCATTATTTCAACCTTCCCGCCAGTTATTATATCGCCAGCCGTTACCACCTTTTCCCCTTTAACATCCAGAAAGACCATAATTTCTTCTTCTTCTTCTTCTTCTTCCTCCTCCTCCTCTCCTTCAACCAGTTTAAAATTTACTTCCTTCAGATTTAAGATGATATCGGTTACATCTTCCTTTATTCCAGGAATAGTAGTAAATTCGTGGGGGACATCATCAAATCTTACAGAAACGATTGCTGCTCCATGCAAAGAGGACAGGAGAATCCGTCGTAAAGAATTACCGAGGGTTATCCCGAAATCCCTCTCCAGTGGCTGACAAACAAATTTTCCATAGGAGTCAGTAAAAGAATCGGCTTCGATCTCTATCATTTTAGGTTTTATTAAATCTCTCCAGTTTCTTTGATGTAGCTTTTTCATAAATGTAAATCACCTCAAACAAAGTGTAAAGCGGGCTAAAGATAACTAAAGTGCCCAAAGCACGTGCTAAACGCAAATCTCAAAATGGACAATTACAAAACAAAATCATGGAGATTTATCCGACCCCCTAACTTTAGGCACTTTAGCTCACTTATTTAGAGTATAGCTCAACTATGAGCTGCTCGTTGATGGGCATGGTCAAGTCTTCACGATTGGGAAAGGCCTTGACTACACCATGAAAATTACCCCCATCAACCTCCAACCATGTAGGTGTCTCTCGCCTAACAACCGTCTCCATTGCCTCCAGAATCACCGGGATCTTACGACTCTTCTCTCTCACCTCTATTACATCTCCAGTCTTCACCTGGCAAGAAGGTATATTGACCTTTCTCCCGTTCACAGTGAAATGATTATGTCTAACCAGTTGTCTTGCCTGATCCCTTGAAGAGGAAAAGCCCATCCGATAAACCATATTATCCAGTCGACGCTCCAATAAGATTAACAGGTTTGTACCTGTAATACCCTTTTGCCTATCAGCTCTGCTATAATACATTCGAAATTGCTTTTCTAACACTCCATAAATTCTCTTTACCTTTTGTTTTTCTCGTAGTTGTATCCCATAATCGGAGATCTTTCCACCCCTCCTCTGTCCATGTTGACCTGGAGCATAAGAACGTCGTTCAAAGGCACACCTATCAGTATAGCACCTATCACCTTTTAGGAAGAGTTTAAGATTTTCCCTCCTGCACAACCGGCATGTAGCCTCAACATATCGAGCCAATAGTTTACCTCCTAAATCGCTTGGGGTCAGGCCTTGACATTTGACACAATGAAACATTTGCGAGCAAACTCTTAGCTTATGGCAATTGTGTCAAATATCAAGGCCTGACCCCTCTGCAAATTTTAAACCCTTCTCCTCTTTCGAGGCCTGCAACCATTATGCGGAATGGGGGTCACATCCCTAATCATGGTAACCGAAAAGCCGTCCATCTGCAATGCCCTCAAGGCCGCTTCCCTTCCGATTCCAGGACCCTTAACCCAAACCTCAGCGGTTTTCAGACCTAAAGCCATTGCCTTCTTTAAAGCATTCTGTGCTGCCAATTGGGCAGCAAAGGGGGTGCTTTTTCTGGAACCTTTAAAACCTAACTGCCCAGGACTCGATGAGGCTATGACGTTACCATTCATATCGGTAACGGTAATGATAGTGTTATTAAAGGTAGATTGAATATGAACAATCCCGTTAACAACAATCTTTTTCTCTCTTTTGGCTTTGCTAGCCTTCCCTGTTTCCTTGGCCATTATCCCCTCAGAGGCTTATTTTTTACGTCTTCCAATTGTCCTGCTCGGCCCCTTCCTCGTTCTTGCATTTGTGTGGGTTCTCTGCCCTCTCACCGGAAGAGATTTTCTGTGCCTCAAACCCCTATAAGACCCCATATCCATCAGACGTTTTATGTTCATGGATACTTCCCGTCTCAGATCTCCTTCAACCTTAAAGGATTCATCAATAACCTTTCTGATACTTGTTACCTGCTCTTCACTCAGTTGATCTGATCTGGTATCAAGGTCTACTTCTGCCCTCTCTAAAATCTTCTGACAACTGCTTCTGCCTAGACCATAAATATAGGTCAAAGCTATCTCGATTCTCTTTCCCTTTGGTAAATCAACACCAGCAATTCTGGCCAATGTATTCTCCTTAAATAGTTTACATCAGATATCAGCTCTAGGCCATTCTCTTCTTGAACCCTATTGGCTGACCTACATGAGCCATCTGTAGATTCTTATATAAATAATTAGTAACGTTCAAATGTTGAGGCCTAATTGTTCTTTAGGCCACATGATAAACATTCAATAATATCTATGGTAATGACAATTTCTTCAAGGCGATATCTATAGGGCTCAGATGAAGGTGGTCAAATATTTGGGCTTTAACAGACCATTTACAGGTTCCAAGGGGCTTTGTGGAGCAAACCCCAAATATTTGACCACTGCAGAACACGGTGGAATTTCCTTTGAGATATCGCCTTTCAGAAACACTCATTACCCTATTAACCATCAATGCCTAAACTTTTGAACGTTAGCAATTTATTAAGCCTGTCTTATTTTTTTGCCTTATACAGATTCTTATCAGCCAATACAACAAAATCCTTTACGTCCATTTCCTTTGAATATGTTGCAGAGCCTACACTTGCTGTCACACCACCACCTTGTTGAAATCCCCATTCGACCCTTTCTCTTATTTTTCGAGCAATAGCATTATCTGCCTCCACAAGAATAACTGCGAACTCATCCCCTCCGTATCTAAAAGCTGTATCTACATTCTCCCTGATACTTGAGAGAATTATCTTTCCGGATTTATCGAGCATCTTATCACCAGCAAGATGACCATGTTGATCATTGTAATCTTTGAATTTATCCAGGTCCAAAAGGATGAGGGATAAAGGATGGTTCTGGCGGTTTGCCCTATCGATCTCTTCTTTTAGCCTATTATAAAAATGTCGCTGATTAAAAAGCCCAGTCAGACTATCAGTTATTGATGCCCTTTCCAATTCATCTCTAATTCTTCTCTCTATCAAGATCCTGTTGATCTTGGCCTCTATCTCATCACCCTTAAAGGGCTTAACAATGAAGTCATTTGCTCCTGCATTAATAATATCCATATAGGTATAGTCTTTTTCGTAACCAGTCATGGCAATAATATTTATATCAGGATTTTCTTTCTTAGCCATCTTTATCAGTTCAATGCCATTAAGCTCCGGCATGTTTATATCAGAAATTAAAAAGGTATATCTTCCATTTCTGAGTTCGTGTAATGCATTTTCCCCACTGCTAACTGAGTCAGTTTTGAAACCTCGATTCGACAGCATATCCTTTACAACATTCCCTGTTTCTATCTCATCATCAACGATCAGGAGGTTTTCTTTATTATAATCGAATTCTCGTTCCATCTTAAGATAACCTGATAGACTTTCTCATCTTATCTGTCAACTAACTCGCCAAGTAATGAGTTCTGAAGACCTTTGACAATCTTTATGCCAACCACTTGTCCCTTCAGATTGGATCTTCCAGGAAAATTGACCACCTTATTTCCTAAAGTTCTACCAGTTAGCTGATCATCTCCTCTTTTGGCAGGGCCTTCTACCAGAGTTTCTTGGATTGTTCCTTCGAGCAGCTTGTTTTTCGATAAGGTTATCCCTCTTTGCCTCTCCTGCAATATAGACAAGCGTGTCTGTTTTTCTTTTTTCCCTATTTTTCCTGGCAACTGTAATGCCTTAATCCCTGGTCTTTCAGAATACATAAAGGAGAAAAGATTATCAAATTCTATCTCGTCCATTAATCTTAGACTGTCTTCAAAATCCTTTTCTCTTTCACCAGGAAAGCCAACAATCATATCGCTCGTAATTGTCATATCAGGCCTTGTTTTTCTCAGGCGCTCTATCAAACCGATATATTTATCCCTTGTGTATCCCCTATTCATGAGCTTAAGGATATTATCTGATCCTGATTGAACTGGCAGGTGAATATGTGGACAAAGGCTATTCAATTCCCCAAAAGAACCTATTAGCTCATCAGATAGATCCTTGGGATGAGAGGTTGTGAAGCGAAGCCGTTCAAGGCCTGTTATGCTATCCAACTCCTTGAGCAAACCAGGAAATGTTGGCAAGGCCTGGTTCTTGACATTGTAGGAGTTTACATTCTGTCCTATAAGGGTAATCTCTTTTATCTCCTGACTAATTAAACATTTAGTTTCATGAATTATTTCTTTTGCTGGTAGGCTTGTCTCCCTACCCCTAACAAAAGGAACAATGCAATAAGAACAAAAATTATCACATCCTTCCATAATCTTTAAAAAACTCTTAACCCTTCCTTTTAAGTAACCGTTATAATTGGGAAAGCAGGTTAGTTCACAGGCCAGATCCAGAGAAGAAACCCTCTCCCGTCTCTTCTTGATCTGAGAGATGAATTCATCTACGTGGTAGATACTCCTTGGGCCCAAGACTAAATCAAGGTAGGGGAAGCGTCTAAAGAGATTCATCCCCTTTTCTTGAGCTACACATCCAATGACGCCAGCAATCATATCTGGTCTCTTCATCTTTAAACGGGCCAGGCGACCTATAAGGGTTAATGCCTTTTCTTCAGCCTTCTCTCTGACTGCACAGGTATTAATCAAGATGATGTGAGCATCCTCAATGCTGTCTGCTTGGCTATAGCCCTTGTCAAGAAGGATCTTGCTGATGGAGTCAGAATCATGCTTATTCATCTGGCAGCCGAAGGTTTTTATATGAAATAACTGGGCCAACCTATCTCTCCTACTTTGTCAAACCCGTAATGATAATCTTCTTAACATCCCCTATTTTTATGGAAAAAAGGCCATAAGGAAGCTGGCCATAAAAAATCCGGTCTTTGTCCATTTTTAGCTCAACTTGAGGTGCCTTTCGCATGATAACCGTTGCAAAGAGATCACTACCCTTTGCATAGAAATCCATTTCTTGTATGTTATCAAAGGGTATAGAAACCGTGGCACCTCCGTATCTACCTGAGATAAATGTTTGTCCATCGAGGCTAAAAAGGGTTATATCTGAGGAAACATCACCCTGATCAATTACTGTAGCCGAGAAATTATCGGCAGGTTCAGGGATCTTTGTAGGTTCTTTCTCTCCGAAGGCGCCCATCCCTATAGTAAAAAATGCGATTATTAAGATCACAGAGGTGTTTAAGAACCTGACAATAGGACTTCTTCTCCTTAACATAAATACCCCCCTTCTTCCTTTAGATATTTGATAAGTGAGAAGATCTCTTGTTCACACCCAGGAGATATAGAGATTTCAATCTCACCATTTACCGGATTAATGGTTCTCATAGAGGCCATCCCATCATAGGACTCAATTATCCATTGTAAATAGCATATTTCGTTCCTTTCTACAGACAAAATGTACTTACTGGTTTGCATTGTTGTAAGAGGATTCACCCCATTTAAGCTTTGTCCTTAAAATATCAAAATAGTCCTGATCAGGTGATTTGATAAGTTTTAGTTTTTCCTCTGACTTGGAGACGATAACACTGTCATTATCCATAAGATCATAGCCAACCTGACCATCAAAGGTAAGGGTTACTTCCTGGCTATTTTCTCCCATCTTAATCTCTATCACTGATGTATCCGGCAGGATAATAGGCCTGTGCGTCAATGTAAATGGGCATATTGGGGTAACTATCAATGCCTCTAAATCCGGATATAGTATCGGGCCTCCAGCAGAAAGGTTATAACCGGTTGAACCTGTCGGAGAGGATATTATTAGTCCATCTGCCCTAAAGGTAGTTAGAAAACGTCCATCGATGGATACCCTAAGATCAATAATTCTGGCCAATGCACCTTTGTTAATAACCACATCATTTAAGACTGAAAAACTACACTTCTCCTCGTTATCTCTTAAGACACGGGCCTGCAACATAAGTCTGGTCTCAACAGCTATCTGTCCAGCGATAAGCCTTTCTATGTTCTTATAAAGCATTTTCGATGGGATCTCTGTCAAAAAACCTAACCCCCCAAGATTAATACCTAAAATAGGTAGGCCGTATCGCCCAACCTTCCGGGCAGCTCCCAGCAATGTCCCATCTCCACCCAACACAATAACCCAGTCTACACTATCCGGTATACTTGTTTTCTCCTGAAGGCTTTGGCTTGAGGAGGACCTGGATGCCATTTCCTCTGTATATACGGCTATTCCTCTTTCTCTAAACCAATCCTTTAGGCGTTGACACTCCCTTTTTGCTGGTTCAAAATTGTGCTTAAAGATTATCCCTATTGATTTGGGTACATTTGTCATTTGTCATTGGTTCCTGAATTCTGGATGCTGGATAGAATATCTAGCAACCAGCATCGGAGGAAAGCGACCATCAAGCATCAAGTATCCAGTTTCAAGTTTCGAACTTTAGCTCACTTACCGTGTTACCTTGCCAATTACCAACCAATCATCAACCAGATCGGAAGTTGTATCGATCAGGAGGTGTGTAATTTTCAGAGAGGGATATAAAGTTTTCAAATCCT